>NZ_JBIWEO010000007.1:0-216248 GCF_044762555.1 Pseudomonas sp. NPDC096917
GCGGCCACATCTGGCATTGAAATACAAAACGCCCGATGCGGTGCATCGGGCGTTTTGAGACTGAAATGGGTGTAAACCTATTTCAGGACTAGACACTTAGCGCATCACTGCATCGACGAACGCGGCGCAACCGGCTGGTTGTCGTTCGAGATGGTCACTTCAACGCGACGGTTCTGAGCACGGCCAGAATCAGTAGCGTTGCTGGCTACCGGGTATTCCTTGCCATAACCCTGGGCCACGATACGGCTTGGGTCAACGCCTGCTTTGACCAGTGCCGTACGCACAGAGTTGGCACGGCGCTCAGACAGGGTCTGGTTGAAAGCAGCAGAACCTACGCTGTCGGTGTAACCCTCAACAATTACCTTGCGATCCGGGTTCTGGATCAGGTAGTTGGCCAGGGTGTTGATGTTGTTGCGAGCGTTGGGTTGCAGGTCGGATTTACCGAACTGGAACAACACGTCACCAAAGGTTACCAAGGTGCCGCGCTCGGTTTGCTTGGCGTTCATGCCGCGCAGTTGCTTGATCTGAGCGTCACGAGCGTCCAGCAGTGCCTGAGCACGATCGGAGCCGGCGCTTTTGAGTTTGTTTTCAGCGGTGCGCAGGGCGATGGTCTGCTTGGCCAGTTCAACACGCTGGTTGGTCAGGTAAGCCAGTTGATCGACCTTGGACTCGTCATCTTTGTTGAGGTAAGCCTTTTCAGCCTTATCCAGCCACTCGCCAGCATCCTTGGTTTCCAGAGCGGCAACTTTGGTGGCTTCAGGGTTGGTTTGCAGGGCCGAGTAGTTGGTCTTGGCGTTTTCCAGGTTAACGTTTGGCTGGTGCGAGCACGCTGCCAGGCCAACGCTCAGAGCCAACAGGGCTGGGATCAATACTGTATTGCGCATAATAGTTAGTCCTTTCTATCGATTAGGAATGCTGTGTCGCCAGTTGCGTACCAGGAGGGGCGGCTATTACTGCAGGCCGCGCATGCCTTCCTGACGCAGTTGCTGAACGGCTTTCTGAGCATCCTGAACGGCCTTCTCGGCTTTAGCGGCTTGGGCTTTACGTTCTGCTACACGAGCGTCCCACTCAGCTTGTTCGGACAAGCGACGGGCTTCGTCATATTTTTTGTCATGCATGGCCAGCTCAGCTTGTTTGAGCTTGTCTTGGGCAGACTTCATTTCCACTGGAGCGTATTCGGTAGCGCCAGCGCTTACGGCGTTATTCACGGCCGATTGCGTCACGGCGTATTGCTCGGACGGTGGGTTGCCGGCACAACCGGCCAAAACGAAGCTGGTACCGATCGCCAGTGCAGCCAGTTTCAGCCCGCGCAGGCGAGGTGTGGTGGTTTTGACAGTGCGGGTCATCATGGTCTTCAACTCCATTAGGAAACTCCTTAAAAACATCATATCCATCACAACGTTCGCGTTACCTGGAGTATTGGACACAGGTTCGAGCAGTGATGGTTAAAGGGTGTGACCTGAACGAATTTTGAATAGTTCAAAAAAAAAGATGGCTAATTGCCTAAAATATTCCTGACTGATTGGTCAGGAGGCAATTGCTGGTTTGCTTAGCGCACGTCTTGCCACAGACCGCCGTTGCAACGCACTCTTGGTGTAAGAGCTCCCCCCGCAATCTGCTGGAGAAATGCTGATGACCGATATTGATGCACGCTTGCGCGATGATGTTCACCTGCTGGGTGAGCTGTTGGGTAATACGATTCGTGACCAATACGGCGAAGCCTTTCTCGCCAAAATCGAACGGATCCGCCAGGGCGCCAAGGATGACCGGCGTGGTACGACGGGCGCGGAATTGAGCGCAATACTGGACGCCCTGAGCGATGACGAAGTGTTACCCGTGGCGCGGGCGTTCAATCAGTTTTTGAACCTGGCCAACATCGCTGAGCAGTACCAGTTGATTCACCGTCGCGACGATGACGAGCAACAGCCTTTTGAATCTCAAGTGTTACCGACGTTGCTCGGGCGGCTGCTGGCTGAAGGCCATGGTGCCGAGTCGCTGGCGCGCCAACTCAGCCGTCTGGACATTGAACTGGTGCTGACGGCGCACCCAACCGAGGTCACGCGCCGCACCCTGATCCAGAAATACGATGCCATTGCCGAGCAACTGGCGGCCCAGGACCATCGTGATTTGACCCTGGCCGAGAAGTCGCGGATCGAACAACGTTTGCAGCGGCTGATCGCTGAAGCCTGGCACACCGAAGAAATCCGCCGCACCCGACCCACGCCCGTGGACGAGGCCAAGTGGGGGTTTGCGGTCATTGAACATTCACTGTGGCAAGCCGTGCCGAACATGATGCGCACGACCGACGCGGCCTTGTACGCCGCCACTGGCCTGCATTTGCCGTTGGAAGCGGCGCCGATTCGATTTGCTTCCTGGATGGGCGGCGACCGGGATGGCAACCCGAATGTCACGGCCAGCGTTACCCGCGAAGTGCTGTTGCTTGCGCGCTGGATGGCGGCCGATTTGTACCTTCGCGACATTGATAAGCTCGCCGCCGATTTATCGATGCAGCAGGCCACGCTGGCGCTCCTGGCCGTGGCGGGGGAGAGTGTCGAACCCTATCGGGCGGTGCTCAAGCAATTGCGTGAACGCCTGCGCATCACCCGGGCCTGGGCGCAGAATTCCTTGAGCAGCGTACAGCCTGCCCCCGAGGGACTGTTGCGCGACAACCAGGATCTGCTGGCGCCATTGAAGCTCTGTTATGACTCGCTGCATGCCTGTGGCATGGGCGTGATTGCGCAGGGTCCGCTGCTCGATTGCCTGCGCCGGGCCGTGACGTTTGGCCTGTTTCTGGTCCGCCTCGATGTGCGTCAGGATGCGGCCCGCCACACCTCGGCCATGACTGAAATCACCGAATATCTGGGCCTGGGCCGTTATGAAGACTGGGACGAAGATGCGCGGCTGATCTTCCTGATGCGCGAATTGAACAACCGGCGACCGCTGTTGCCGGGTTACTTCAAGCCCGGCGCCGAGACCGCTGAAGTGTTGGCCACCTGTCGCGAAGTGGCCGCTGCACCGGGGGCTTCGCTGGGGTCTTACGTGATTTCGATGGCAGGTGCCGCCTCGGACGTACTGGCCGTGCAATTGCTGCTAAAAGAGGCCGGGCTTGAGCGTCCGATGCGCGTCGTGCCGCTGTTTGAAACCCTGGCTGACCTTGACAATGCCGGGCCTGTGATTGAGCGCCTTCTGTTGCTGCCGGGCTATCGCGCACGCTTGCATGGGCCGCAGGAAGTGATGATCGGCTACTCGGATTCGGCCAAGGATGCGGGCACCACCGCCGCGGCCTGGGCGCAGTACCGGGCGCAGGAAAACCTGGTCAATATCTGTCGAGAACAGCAAGTCGAATTGCTGTTGTTTCACGGCCGTGGTGGCACCGTGGGGCGTGGTGGCGGTCCGGCCCACGAAGCCATTCTGTCGCAGCCGCCGGGCTCGGTGGACGGGCGTTTTCGCACCACGGAGCAGGGCGAGATGATTCGCTTCAAATTCGGCCTGCCGGACATCGCCGAACAGAACCTCAATCTATACCTGTCGGCCGTGCTTGAAGCGACTCTGCTGCCGCCCCCTCTTCCAGAGCCTGGATGGCGCGTGCTGATGGACGAACTGGCCGCCGACGGGGTCAAGGCTTACCGTGCCGTGGTGCGTGATAACCCGCAGTTCGTCGAGTATTTTCGGCAGTCCACCCCCGAGCAAGAGCTGGGCCGTTTGCCGTTGGGCAGTCGTCCGGCCAAACGCCGTGCCGGCGGAATTGAAAGCTTGCGCGCGATTCCGTGGATCTTCGGCTGGACCCAAACCCGCCTGATGTTACCGGCCTGGCTGGGTTGGGAAACTGCTCTAAGCCAGGCACTAGAGCGTGGTGAGGGCGAACTGCTGGCGCAAATGCGCGAGCAGTGGCCGTTTTTCCGAACCCGTATCGACATGCTGGAAATGGTCCTGGCCAAAGCCGATGCCGATATTGCCCGGCTCTATGACGAGCGTTTGGTGAGCCAGGATCTGCTGCCTTTGGGTGCGCAGTTACGCGACTTATTGTCGCAGGCGTGCAGCGTGGTATTGGGTTTGACCGGCCAGTCGCAACTGATGGCGCACAGCCCTGAGACCCTGGAGTTCATTCGCTTGCGCAACACCTACCTTGATCCTCTGCATCTGTTGCAGGCCGAGCTTCTGGCGCGTTCGCGACGTCAGGAGGCGGCCCAGGACAGCCCTCTGGAACAAGCGTTGCTGGTCACTGTGGCCGGGATCGCGGCGGGCTTGCGTAACACGGGCTAAGTGCTGGGGTCGGTCATGTGTCGCGTCAGGGTGCGTAACAACGAGCCTTTTTTGTGCTCGATCTCGCGTTGGCGCGACAGTTTGTGGCGGGGTTGCGACCTGTGACACCGGGTCGCAAGGGCGGGTTTACCACTGATTAATCCTACTTTGGCCTGCTTGTGTGGTCCGGGCCTGCTGTGTATCTTGATCAGCCCTTGGCCATTTATGCGGCCATCACCCGATTTTGAGATTGGCCCAAAGAGGCGAGTCTGTTGTCATTTAAATAAAAAATTGAGGAGCACATCGATGCGCGTAATTCTGCTGGGAGCTCCCGGGGCCGGTAAAGGTACTCAGGCAAAGTTCATCACTGAAAAATTTGGCATCCCGCAAATCTCCACTGGCGATATGTTGCGTGCAGCCGTAAAGGCCGGCACCGAGTTGGGCCTGATCGCTAAAAGCGTGATGGACAGCGGTGGTCTGGTTTCTGACGATTTGATCATCAATCTGGTTAAAGAGCGCATTGCTCAGCCGGACTGCGTTAACGGTTTCCTGTTTGACGGTTTCCCACGCACCATTCCTCAAGCTCAAGCGCTGGTAAAAAATGGCGTTGAGCTGGATCACGTGCTGGAAATCGCAGTTGAAGACGAAGAAATCGTTCAGCGTATTGCTGGCCGTCGTGTGCACGAAGCGTCGGGCCGCGTTTACCACACTGTCTACAACCCGCCAAAGGTTGAAGGCAAAGACGATGTGACCGGCGAAGACCTGGTGCAGCGTAAAGACGACACCGAAGAAACCGTTCGTCACCGCCTGTCGGTCTACCATTCGCAAACCAAGCCGCTGGTGGACTTCTACCAGAAGCTGGCTGCCGCCCAAGGCAAACCGAAGTACAGCCACGTTGAAGGCGTTGGCTCGGTTGAATCGATCACTGCCAAAGTGCTTGAAGCACTGAGCTGATAAGTCGATGTTGACGTTTGACAACGGCCCGCTTGCGGGCTGTTGTTGTTTATACTGCTGCACTTTTTTTCAATTCTGATTCTGACGGGAACACCGATGAGCACCTTGCTGGCCCTGGATACCGCGACTGAAGCTTGTTCTGTTGCCTTGCTGCACGATGGCAAGGTCACGAGCCACTACGAGGTGATCCCGCGCCTGCATGCGCAAAAGCTGTTACCGATGATCAAAGAACTGCTGTCCCAGGCTGGGGTTGAGCTATCGGCGGTCGAGGCGATTGCCTTCGGTCGCGGGCCGGGGGCCTTTACCGGCGTGCGCATCGCCATTGGCGTGGTGCAAGGCCTGGCCTTTGCGCTGGAGCGCCCGGTATTGCCGATCTCCAACCTGGCCGTCTTGGCCCAGCGCGCCTACCGCGAGCACGGCGCGACCCAAGTGGCGTCGGCCATTGATGCGCGCATGGATGAAGTGTATTGGGGCTGCTACCGCGAGCAGGCTGGTGAAATGTGCCTGCAAGGCGTTGAAGCCGTATTGGCGCCAGAAGCTGCCGGTTTGCCGAACGGTGCCAGCGGTGAATGGTTTGGCGCGGGCACGGGCTGGGGATACGCCGAGCGCTTGAGCGTCAAGCCGTATGCACTGGACGCAGGCATGCTGCCGCACGCAGAAGACTTGCTGACCCTGGCGCGCTTCGCCTGGGAGCGAGGCGAAGCCATCCCCGCCGACAACGCCCAGCCGGTGTACCTGCGCGACAAGGTAGCGGCTACAAAAGCCGAACGTAACGCTTGATCTGCTTTTGTAGCCGCTGCCGCAGGCTGCGATGGGGGGCGCACGAAGGCCCTTCGGTTCTTATCGCAACCGGTGGCAGCGGCTACAGGCATTGGGTTCAGTTATTTGCTTAGTCGCGCTAACGCAGTTAAATTGCCACTATCGCTACAGAGCATGCAGCCATGCGCATAGACGGCTTTCCCTCTCAGTCCTACCCCATCAAGCGCAAGCCTCGCAAAGGTAAGGTGCAGGTTGATGAGGCGGTGGACGACAGCGAGGCGGTGTCTGAACGTGCGCCGCAAGCCGCTCGCCCAGCGCCTTCCAGTGAACGTATCAGTCAATTGCCCGTGCGCTCGCAAGACATGATCTTCCAGCGCGGCATGAGCAAAAACGCTGCCAGCGCCTTGGCCAGCTACCTGACGACCGCCGGTTTTGTCGATTGGGAAATAGAAGTGCTGGGGCTAGACCTGTACATTTGACGGCATGACTGACCCCCAACTCCCGTATTACCTCGGTTGCCCGTCCTGGAGTGAAAACGCCTGGCGCGAAGGCCTGTACCCGCAGAATGCCCACTCAACGGAATTTTTGAGCCTGTATGCGCAGGTCTTTAACGCTGTCGAAGGCAACACCACGTTCTACGCCAATCCCAAACCGGCCACGGTCGAGCGTTGGGCGCAAAGCCTGCCCGAACACTTTCGGTTCACCGCCAAGTTCCCGCGTGAGATCAGCCACGGCGGCGATTTGCGCGAGCAAACCCAGGCCGTCGAAAATTTCCTGCAGCTATTAAAACCGTTGGGAGCGCGTGTAGCGCCCTTTTGGCTACAACTGCCTGCGAGCTTCAGCCCACAGCGTCTGGCCGAGCTGGTGAGCTTTATAGACGCTCTGGAGCGCCCGTTGGCTGTTGAAGTGCGTCACCCGGAGTTTTTTGCCAAGGGCGATGCCGAGCGTTTGCTCAATCGCTTGTTGAGGGCGCGTGGGGTTGAGCGCATTTGCCTGGATTCTCGAGCGCTGTTCAGTTGCACCTCCAGAGATCCGGCAGTCCTGCACGCACAATCGAAAAAGCCCAAAGTGCCCCCGCGCCCGGCAGCGTTCACCCAGTTCCCGCAGGTGCGCTTTATCGGCCGTCCGGAGCTGGAAGCCAATGACCCTTATTTGAAACCCTGGGTTGAAAAAGTCGCGGGCTGGATCGAAGAAGGGCGCACCCCGTATGTGTTTTTGCACACCCCGGACAACCATCGGGCGCCGGAGTTGGCAAGGCGCTTTCATCAGCAGTTGAGTGAGCGCTTGCCGGGGCTGCCGGCCCTGGCTGAGTTGCATCAGCCGCAAACCAGCGAGCAATTGGGACTGCTTTAAGCGGCCATCCGCAGGTTGTTGATGATCAAAGGGCGGGCCCAGGCCAAGTCAAAGTCCAGCGCGTGTTGCTGTTCAATCAAGGTCATGGCGTCAAATGGCTCGGCGGGTTTGTCGAGCAAATCCAGTTCAAACTCGGCAATCGGCAGGTGCAATGGACGTGGCTCAGGCGCTGGCCCAGGCTCAGGCAGCGGATGACCTTGCGCCATCACCCGCGGGCGAATCCAGGTGTTGTTGAAATCCTGCTGGTGTTGTTGTTGGGCGATGTCTTCGGGCGGGAAGAGCAGCGCTGTTGGCGGCAGCAAATCGAGCTCGAATTCGGCAATCGGCAAAAACAGTGCTTGAGGCGGCTTCAGCTCGGTGTCCTGCACCTCGCAATGGCGCTGAGTCACGATATGGCTCAACAGATCACTGCCACCTGTGGGCTCGGCGTTTTCATCCAAGGGCGCGGCGCCCGTCTCGATAGCCGCATATTCGTCAGTCGAGGAGTGTTCTGCCAGTGCCTGGGCATAGACGTCCTTCCACAGGTGATTGACGCTGCCTGTGATCTGCGAATTGTGTCGGCCAAAGTCGCCAATAGGTGCGATAAAGCCGATGGATGTGCAATGAATGTCTGACATAGCTCTCGGTCGACGCCCAGCTCTGGCAAAATGCCGGATATTTCATTTATCGGCAGCGTTTGCCGATCATTAAATTTTTGAGCGTGTTTTAGATGATTGAGCAACCAGCGGGCAGTCGTATCAACGTCGAGGCATTGGAGGAGGCTTATCAGGCCTTGGCCGAGCAATGGGCTGAGCGCCTGGGGCTGCCTTTGGCCGAGCCTGGGGCTGACTTTGCATTTGCCTTGCAAGTCGGCCCCCAGGGTTTGCAACTGCAACAGCTTGGCCCGGATGCTCCCGGCCCGGTGCGGGTCGACTTTGTTGAAGGCGGCGCGGCCCACCGTCGATTATTTGGTGGCGGCACCGGGCAAATGATTGCCAAGGCGGTCGGTATCCAGCAGGGCGTGCGCCCACGCGTGCTGGACGCCACGGCGGGGTTGGGCAAGGATGCGTTTGTGCTGGCAAGCCTGGGGTGTGAGATGAGCTTGGTCGAGCGCCAGCCGTTGATTGGCGCATTGCTCGAAGACGGTCTGGCCCGTGGCCTGGATGACTTTGACGTGGCGCCGATTGTGTCGCGCATGCGCTTGCTCAAAGGCAACTCGATTGACGTGATGCGCAATTGGGAGGGCGAGGCGCCGCAGGTGATCTACCTCGACCCGATGTTCCCGCATCGTGAGAAAACTGCCCTGGTGAAGAAAGAAATGCGCCTGTTCCGGCCGCTGGTTGGGGATGACAACGACGCGCCAGCCTTGCTGGAAGCTGCATTGGCGTTGGCCACGCATCGGGTCGTGGTAAAGCGCCCGCGCAAAGCACCGTGTATTGCCGGGCCTAAACCGAGTCATGCATTGGACGGCAAATCAAGCCGCTATGATATTTACCCGAAGAAAGCGCTGAAGCCTTAAGCGCTGTAAATCCCTCTCTTGCTGACGATTTGATCGACGCGATCTAGTGTGGGAGCTGTCGAAGGCGGTGATCTCTTGATTTTCAAGATCAAAAGATCACCGTCTTCGGCAGCGCCCACGACAGATTTCAGTGAGCGTTGACGAAGCTTAGGCGGGTCGATAAGCCCGCATAAATACGCTCACCACCTCCTGCACATGCGCGTCGGCCTCTTGCGGCGTCAGCAGCCCGCCGTAGCCGTACAACAAGCGAAAGTTGGGTGAGCCCTTGAGCATGCAAAAAAAATGCTCCGCCGCGTAATGCGGTCGCTCAATGCACAGTGCTCCCGTTTGGTGAATTTTGCTCAGCAGACCCTCCATCTCGTGTACCAACCGCTCCGGCCCGGCCTCGAAGAATATCTGCGAGAGCTTCGGGTCCTGACTGCCCAGGGTCACCATCAGTCGATGCAGGTTCACCGACTCTTCGCTGTTAATCAGCGTCTGAAAGCCCCGGCCAATGTTCAACAACACCGTTTCAACGGGCACGCCGCTGGGCAGCTCAAAAAACAATTCCGGTAACTGTTCAGAGCATTTGGCCAGGATCGCTGAGGAGAACAGCGTCTCCTTATCGGTGAAGTGGCTGTAGACCGTCAGTTTGGATACCCCGGCCAGGTTCGCGACCGCGTCCATGCTGGTGCTGGCATAGCCCTTGTTCAAAAACAGGGATTTGGCCGCATCAAGGATGGACTGGCGTTTTGCCATGTCTTTGGGGCGCCCGAGGGCATTGGGGAGTAAAGGATTGTCGGACATTTCCGTTTATTACTGGACTGGTGAGTTTGGTATTAATAACATGCCGCCCAGTATAAATATTCCAAGCCCTATTAGCGAAAGGTCATCTCCATGTTGCGCCATGCCTTGCCCCGCGCTTTACCTGTGTGTCTGGTGTTTTTGTTATCGGCATGTGGGCAGGAAAAGCCTGCTCAAGTCTCGATCAGCCCGGCCATGGTGGTTCAACCGCAGCCTTCGGCATTGGCGTCGCAAAGCTATCCAGGCGAGGTGCGGGCGCGATTTGACCCGCAATTGGCATTCCGTATCGGCGGCAAAGTGACCAAGCGTCTAGTGGACGAAGGTGAGCGAGTCAAGGCTAACCAGCCACTGGCTGAACTCGACCCCCAAGACGCGCGCCTGCAGTTGGAGGCCACCCGAGCTCAGGTCGCGGCGGGGCAGGCCAACTTGAATTTGGTGCGCGCCGAGCGTGATCGCTACAAAACCTTGCTCGACCGCCAAATGGTCAGCCGTTCGCAGTTCGATAACGCCGAAAACCTCTATCGCTCCGGTGAAGCCAAGCTTCAGCAACTGAAGGCGGAGCAGGACGTGGCCAGCAATCAGGCCAGTTATGCAGTGTTGCGAGCGCCGCAAGACGGCGTGATTGCTCAACGCCAGGTGGAAGTCGGGCAGGTGGTCGCCGCGGGACAGACGGTGTTTACCCTGGCCGCCGATGGCGAGCGTGAAGTGTTGATCAGCTTGCCGGAACAAGCCTTTGGCCGCTTCAAGATCGGTTTGCCGGTCTCTGTTGAACTGTGGTCACAACCGGGTCAGCGTTTCAACGGGCGGATTCGTGAGCTTTCACCTTCGGCTGATCCAAAGTCGCGCACCTTTGCAGCCCGTATCGCTTTCGAAGCGGGCAAGGTGCCTGCTGAACTGGGGCAAAGTGCCCGGGTCTTTATTCCAGGTGAAGGCGCCGCTCCGTTGTCGGTGCCGTTATCGGCCTTGAGCGCAGAAAATGGCGCGACCTATGTGTGGCGCGTCGGCCAGGGCAACAAGCTGGAGCAGGTGCCTGTCCGTGTCGGGCCGTTCGGTGAAAACAGTGTGCCGGTGCTCGAAGGCCTCAAGGCCACTGACTGGATTGTCAGCGCTGGCGTGCATGTATTGCATCAAGGCCAGGAGGTGCGACCGATTGACCGTTCCAACCGAACGATCAATGTGGCGGTGAAGGAGTAATCCCGATGGGTTTTAACCTTTCCGCCTGGGCACTGCGCAATCGCCAGATCGTTCTGTTCTTGATGCTGTTGCTGGCCATTGTCGGCGCACTTTCCTACACCAAATTAGGACAAAGCGAAGATCCGCCGTTCACCTTCAAAGCCATGGTCATTCGTACGCTGTGGCCGGGTGCCACCGCCGAAGAAGTCTCGCGCCAGGTGACCGAGCGCATCGAAAAGAAGTTGATGGAAACGGGTGAGTACGAGCGCATTGTCTCGTTCTCGCGCCCTGGCGAGTCGCAAGTGACCTTTATTGCCCGCGATTCGATGGACGCTTCTAAAGTGCCTGAGCTGTGGTATCAGGTACGCAAGAAAGTCAGCGACATTCGCCAGACCTTGCCGCCTGATATTCAGGGGCCGTTTTTCAACGATGAGTTCGGCACCACGTTCGGCAATATCTACAGCCTGAGTGGTGATGGTTACGACTACGCGGTACTCAAGGACTACGCCGACCGCATCCAGATCCAGCTGCAACGGGTCAAGGATGTCGGCAAGGTGGAGTTGCTGGGCCTGCAAGACGAAAAAATCTGGATCGAGCTTTCCAACCTCAAACTGGCGACCCTTGGCTTGCCGCTGGCGGCGGTGCAACAGGCCCTTCAAGAGCAAAATGCGGTGTCGACGGCGGGCTTCTTCGAGACGCCGACCGAGCGCGTGCAATTGCGTGTCACCGGCAATTTCAAAACCGTTGAAGAGATTGAGCGTTTTGCGATTCGAGTCGGGGAGCGCACGCTGCGCATCAGCGATGTAGCCGATGTGCGCCGTGGTTTTACCGATCCGCCCGCGCCGCGCATGCGTTTTATGGGCCAGGATTCGATTGGTCTGGCTGTCGCAATGAGGGACGGCGGCGACATTCTGGTACTGGGCAAGGCGCTGGAAACCGAGTTTGAACGGTTACAGAAGAACCTTCCGGCCGGTATGCATTTGTCCAAAGTCTCGGACCAACCGGCAGCAGTGAAAACCAGTGTGGGTGAATTCGTCCAGGTGCTGGTGGAAGCTCTGGCGATTGTATTGCTGGTGAGCTTTTTCTCCCTCGGTGTGCGCACCGGGATGGTAGTGGCGCTGACCATTCCGCTGGTGCTGGCGATGACCTTTGCGGCCATGCATTACTTCGGCATCGGCTTGCACAAAATCTCGCTGGGCGCGCTGGTGCTGGCGCTGGGGTTGCTGGTGGACGACGCGATCATTGCTGTGGAAATGATGGCGATCAAGATGGAGCAAGGCTACGACCGGCTCAAGGCGGCCAGTTTCGCCTGGACCAGTACGGCTTTTCCGATGCTTACCGGGACACTGATTACGGCTGCCGGTTTTCTGCCGATTGCCATGGCGCAGTCGAGTACAGGTGAGTACACCCGCTCGATTTTCCAAGTGGTAACCATCGCGCTGGTAGCGTCGTGGATTGCTGCGGTGGTGTTTGTACCGTACCTGGGCGCGTTGCTGTTACCGGATCTGGCGAAGATTCATGCCGCTAAACACGGCACCGGTGACGGTGCGTTGGACCCCTACGGCACGCCGTTTTATCAGCGCGTTCGACGGCTGGTGGAGTGGTGCGTACGCCGCCGCAAAACCGTGATAGTGCTGACGGTGTTACTGTTTTTGGGCTCGGTGGTGCTCTTCAAGTTTGTGCCGCAGCAGTTCTTCCCGGCGTCGAGTCGACTGGAGTTGATGGTCGATTTGAAACTGGCCGAAGGCGCATCGCTCAGTAACACCACGGAGCAGGTCAAACAGCTCGAAAACTTGCTTAAGGATCACCCTGGCATCGAGAACTACGTGGCCTACGCGGGCACCGGCTCGCCGCGCTTTTACTTGCCGCTGGACCAGCAATTGCCGGCCGCCAGCTTTGCCCAGTTTGTGGTGCTGGCCAAGACTATCGAAGACCGTGAAAGCCTGCGCACCTGGCTGATTGATACCCTGGACCAGCAATTCCCGACCGTTCGTGCGCGGGTCACGCGCCTGGAAAATGGTCCGCCGGTTGGCTATCCGGTGCAGTTCCGGGTCACCGGCGAACACATCGAAGAAGTTCGGGCACTGGCGCGTAAAGTGGCCGCTAAGGTGCGCAATAACCCGCACGTGGTGAACGTGCACCTGGACTGGGAGGAACCAAGCAAAGTGGTGTACCTCAATGTCGATCAGGACCGGGCGCGGGCGCTGGGCGTGAGCACGGCCGACCTGTCGCGCTTTCTGCAAAGTACTTTGCTGGGGTCCACGGTCAGCCAATACCGCGAGGACAACGAGTTGATCGAAATCCTGTTGCGCGGCACCTCGCAGGAACGCACCGAATTGTCGTTGCTGCCGAGCCTGTCGGTACCAACGGACAATGGCCAAAGCGTGGCCTTGTCGCAAATCGCGACCCTGGAATATGGCTTTGAGGAAGGCATCATCTGGCACCGAAATCGCCTGCCGACGGTGACGGTGCGTGCGGATATTTACGGCAAAGAACAACCCGCGACCTTAGTGCAACAGATTCTTCCGACGCTGGAAGACGTTCGTGCCCAATTGCCCGACGGTTATCTGCTGGAAGTGGGCGGTACGGTTGAAGATTCCACGCGCGGACAGAACTCGGTTAAAGCCGGTGTGCCGTTGTTTATCGTGGTGGTGCTGACGTTGCTGATGGTGCAACTGCGCAGCTTCTCGCGCATGGCGATGGTGTTCTTGACCGCGCCGCTAGGGTTGATCGGGGTCACCTTGTTTTTGCTGATGTTCGGCAAACCCTTTGGCTTTGTGGCGATGCTCGGCACGATTGCCTTGTCCGGGATGATCATGCGCAACTCGGTGATCCTGGTGGACCAGATCGAGCAAGACAGAGCGGCGGGGCTGGATGCGTGGCAGGCCATTATTGAAGCGACGGTACGTCGGTTCCGGCCGATTGTGCTGACCGCGCTGGCGGCGGTGCTGGCGATGATCCCGTTGTCACGCAGCGTGTTCTTCGGACCGATGGCGGTGGCGATCATGGGGGGCCTGATCGTGGCCACGGCGCTGACCTTACTGTTCTTGCCGGCGTTGTACGCGGCATGGTTCAAAGTGAAGAAGGTCTAAAGCAAGGGCTTTGAGTAACCGCCCCCTACCTCGCGATCTTTTAAAAAGATCTCCAGGCAGGGGGCTGCTTACCGTGTTCCCAACACCTTTTTCGCCAAAAGGGTCGCCGCAGCGGCCGGGTTTTGGCGGATGCTTTCTTTTTGCTTGCCCATCATTTCGAACACGCCATCCAGGGCGTTAGCCGACATCAGCAAGCCCGCGCAAAAACCGGCGAATCGGAGCCTTGGGCGCTTCCTGACTCTTGGGGCGTCACATTAACGAACTTGATCCACACGCAAACGGATGGGTTGCAGTGTCTTGGCATTGAGGTCAACGCTGTTGCGCTCAGTGCTGATAAACAGCAACTTGCCGTCTTCTTCAATTCGCGCGCTCACCGCGTAGGTGTGGCCAGGTTTGACCTCGGCCGGGTCATACGTCAGGTGGAACGGCAGCGGCACCTGGCCCTTGATCGGGCCACTTTGTTTGGCCAGGGTAATGGCGGGTGCATCAGCCAGCGATACATCCTGCAGGCTCACTTCAAGGGTCGCGGTCGGTGGCAGCGCGATGCGTTGCAGGTAATACACTTCGCCGTCGAGAGCGGCTTGCGGGGTCGAGTTCATTGAACTGCAGGCTCCGAGCAGGGCTGTAAGGCTGAGCAAAAGGATTTTTTTCATGAGAGAAACTCCGTATTTATCTCTGATAAGAGGCGTCATGCAGAAGAAATTGAGAGGAGTCTAACAATGAAGTTCGGTTTAGGCGGCATTGCCTGGTGTGAAAGTACTTAACAGCGAAGTGATCCTTACTGCCGAGATAACCGGCAGTAAGGCAAAGGCAGTTTCTAAGTCAGTGCTTAGAGAGGAGCGTAGATCGACAGCTTGAGCCGGTCAGTTTCAATTGTGATCACCGCCTTGTCTTCGTTTTGCTTGGTGCTGATCCCACCGGACACACCGAAGCTACCGGTAGAAGGCTTGATACCGTTGCCACCGTGAACACCGCCGCTGTCGGTGGTTGGCTTGATGCCGTTGCCACCGTGAACACCGCCGCTGTCGGTGGTTGGCTTGATACCGTTGCCACCGTGAACACCGCCGCTGTCGGTGGTTGGCTTGATACCGTTGCCACCGTGAACACCGCCGCTGTCGGTGGTTGGCTTGATGCCGTTACCGCCATGAACGCCGCTGCTGTCGATTGTCGGCGCGATATTCTGCCGGTCTTTTATGTCGGTGTTGTTCTGTTGAGTCATTTGAGATGTCCTTATCTGCGTGTTCTAAAAATGAATGTTGTGCCGAAAAAATCGGCACACACCCAAGACTAGCGACAGTTTCAACACTCAAATCAGTTCGGGACGCTTCAGTACAGTTTTGAGGACGTGTCCTGATCCGAATCAGCTTTTATCCGACAATATCGGGTTGATCGGCAGCATCTTCACTGCGATGCAACGCTACCTGACGAATAGACAGGCGAATTTCGGCCGGCAATACGCGCTTCGCTGCGCCTTCGGCCAGTTCGCCGAGCAATGGGTGGTAGCTCAACTTTCCGTTCTCATCACGTTTGAGCACGTCCTGTTCAAGTAATGTTTCGATGAAGTGACGGAACAGGCTCTTGTCGAAGAATTCTGGGGCGTTAAGCCCGTGCAGGATCGACAGACGCTGGGCCATCATGGTGCACAAATCTTCCAGCTCTTCGCTGCTTAAGGTGTTCTGGCCGCTGTTGAGCAGCAGCGAGATAGCCATGTAGAAGCGTTGCAGGGTTTGCGCAATGCTTTTGGACAACAGCGTCAGCAGTACAAAGTGCCGCGAGCTCGGGGCCGGGCGCAGGTAGATGTCATTTTCGAAACGCAGTAATCCTTGTTCGACAAAAGCCTCAAGCCATTGATCGACCACGCCATCCAGTTCTTCCAGCGACCAGCGGATAAACAGTTCCGATTGCAGGTACGGATACAGCGCGCGGGTGTAGCGCAGGATTTGCTCGCGGGTCATGCGCGACGAGCTTTGGAAGAAGCTGGCGAGCAACGCTGGCAACGCAAAAATATGCAGCACGTTGTTGCGGTAATACGTCATCAAGACTGCGTTTTGCTCGTCCAGATAAAGGACTTTGCCCAACGCATCGCTTTGCTCCGAGAGCAGATCCATGTCTTTGACGTGTTCGATCAATGCCCGGCCATCACCCTGCGGCAAGGTCGTGTGCGGCGAGTAAGGCACGCGGCGCAGTAAGGCCAGGTATAAATCCAGTACCCGAGCCATGGCCCGATCATCGAGTGCCAGCTTGCTAGTCGACAGCAAGGCCAGCGCCACCAGGTTGACCGGGTTGATCGCAGCGGCTTCGTTGAGGTGTTGAGCGACTTTTTCCCCAAGGCGGTTGGTGGTCGCGTTCAGCCATTCAGGCCGGTACAGCGGCGCCAGTACTTGCTGGCGCCAGTTCGGTTGTTCCTGATCAAGAAAATCAGCCAGTTTGATTGGCTCGCCAAAGTTGACCGCGACCTGGCCAAATTTCTGCTTGAGGGCGCCGATGACTTTGAAAATATCGAAAATCGATTCCTTCTTCTTGCTCGCCCCACGCAGTTCTCCCAGGTATGTACGGCCTTCGAGTACGCGTTCGTAGCCGATGTACACCGGCACGAACACAATCGGTGTGCGCGATGAACGCAAAAAGCTGCGCAGGGTGATGGCCAGCATTCCGGTTTTGGGTTGCAGCATGCGTCCTGTACGCGAGCGGCCGCCTTCAACGAAGTATTCCACCGGGAAACCTTTGGTGAACAAGGTGTGCAGGTATTCGTTGAACACCGAGGTGTACAGCGGGTTGCCCTTGAACGTGCGGCGCATGAAGAAGGCCCCCCCACGGCGCAGCAAACGGCCGATGACCGGCATGTTGAGGTTGATCCCGGCTGCGATGTGCGGCGGGGTCAGGCCGTTGCGAAACAGCAGGTAAGACAGCAGTAAATAGTCGATATGGCTGCGGTGGCACGGTACATAGATGATCTCATTGCCTTGCGCGACGTTCTGCACCCCCTCGATGTGATTGACTTTGACCCCGTCGTAGATCTTGTTCCAGAACCAGCTCAGGATCACTTCAAAAAAGCGGATGGCGGTGTAGGTGTAGTCCGAAGCAATTTCATTGGCGTAACGCAGCGCCAGGGCCTTGGCTTTTTCCGGGGTGATATTTTCGCGCTCAGCCTCTTCGACAATGGCCTGGCGAACGGAGGGCTCATTGACCAGGCCTTTGACCAGGTTGCGACGGTGCGACAGGTCGGGGCCAATGGTTGATGTTTTGAGGTTACGAAAGTGCACACGCAAAATCCGCTGCGCCATGCGCACGGTGCGTTCGTGACCTTTATTGAGGTCGATCAATTCACGCAAGTGAATAGGTGCAGAGAATTGCACGCGGGTTTTACGACCCAGGATCAGGATGCGTAACAGGCGACGCAGACGCCCGGTGACCGCCCAGCTATCGGCAAACAGCAGCTTCCAGGGGCTGGACTCGCTGTCGGGTGATTGGCCCCAGAACACGCTTACCGGAATGATTTGTGCATCTTCACTCGGGTGTTGCGTTAAACCATCAACCAGGCGGGTCAAGGTCGGGGGTGCGCCGCGTTTGTCCTGACGGCCCAGCCAATCGGGCTCGGGGGTCAGGTAGAAGAACGCGGCAGGTTCGATCATGGGGCCTACAGCCACGGGTAATACCGGACGAGGCAAGCCCACTTTGGTGCATTCAGCGTCGACCACCGCCAATTCGGTGATGGAAGGCGATTGCAGGACGTAGAACACCGGTCGGCTGCGATCCAGATTCAAGGATAAGGACGACTGATTGATCGTCTCCGAGCGTACCCACAGGTACAGCAAGCGACGAAGGGCGCCAAATACAAGACGGTGGAATGGGGAGCGGGTCATACGGCTTCTGCATTAGTGGATAAAACGAGCGTTTGCTCGGGCTGGTAGTGTGCCGTATCTCTGGAAAATCGGCAAAAAAGCGGCGAACTAATATTGATTGAGTGTTCTTCGCGCTGACTTATACTCGAGGCTCTTTCGCCATGCTGCGTAAGACCGAGTCTTAGAGAGTTAAGTTCGAGCGACAGTTCTTAGCGGGCTAACCAACGGGCCCATTCAAAAATAAAAAAGGGGAAGGATCTATGACCACACGTTTGACAGGCAATGTGAAATGGTTCAACGACGCCAAAGGCTACGGTTTTATTCAGTGTGAAAATGGGGGCGACGTATTTGTGCATTACCGCGCGATTCGCGGTGAAGGCCATCGTTCTCTGGCTGAAGGCCAGCAGGTCGAATACACGCGCGTGACAGGTGAAAAAGGGTTTCAGGCTGAAGACGTGGTAGGGCTGTAAAACCCCATTGTGGGATTATAAAAATCCTGTGGGAGCTGGCTTGCCGGCGATGCAAGCAATGCGGTCTGTCTGAATGATCGCAGTGATGCTATTGCTGGCAAGACAGCTCCCACATGGATTTAAGCGAATTCGCGTAAATCAGGAACCGGTTCGCCAGGTGATTTCTTCTTCACCGTCTGCGCTGATTCGGATCCAGTTGTCAGCGGTTTCTTCGCCTTCCTCTTCGACCCAAGTGCCCGGCGCGCAGCGGACTTCGACGTTTAATGCCTTGAAGGCATCACGGGCGCAGGCGATGTCGTCGTCCCACGGCGTTTGGTCACTTTCCAGGTACAGGCTGTTCCATTTGCCCACGGCTTTTGGCATCCAGGTCACCGGGACTTCACCCGCTGTGCATTTCCATACCTGGCCTTTTTGTGTCCATGGCGAACACGTGCCCAACACGGTGGACAGCCAATCGGCGACGTCTTTGTACGTGACGGATTCTTTTAGGTAAATCTCGATATCGGGTTGGCGCATGGATGTCCTCACTGCGTGTCTGAAAAATCCATTCGCGGATTAGTCGGGCCTGCCGCGCGTGCCGCAGGCCGTAAAAGGGTTATTGAAGCACGAAGTAATCGTAGCGCATGGACACCGTCACGATTAACGGCTCTGGATGCTCGATGACCTGAGCCCGACGCTCGGCGCTGGCGCGCCAGCCGTGTGGGGTCATGGCCAGCAGGTTGGCGCGGTCTTGCGGCGCGCTCAAACTGAGGGTGAACTCCAGTGTTTCGCTGTGTTGCAACTGCATGCCTTGAGGTACCAGCGCCAAGTGCTTGTCGTCTGCGTAATCGCGCACTTCGTCGTAGAGGCGTTCGCGCAACTCCATCAAGTGACCACGCGTTGGGCCCACACGCATCAGACCACCGCCCGGGCTGAGCAGGCGCTTGGCTTCGAGCCAGTCCAGCGGGCTGAATACGCTGGCCAAAAACTGGCAACTGGCATCGGCCAATGGCACGCGGGCCATGCTGGCGATTAGCCAGGTAAGATTCGGGTTGCGCTTGCAGGCGCGTTTCACCGCCTCGCGAGAGATGTCCAGTGCGTAGCCGTCGGCATCCGGCAAGGCTTCGGCGATCTGCGCGGTGTAGTAACCCTCGCCACAGCCGATGTCGAGCCAGCGTTGTGGGGCTCGCTCGGCGGCAAGCGCTGCCAGGCGCTTGGCCACCGGTGCGTAATGGCCAGCGTTGAGGAAGTCGCGGCGTGCTTCAACCATGGCTTGGTTGTCACCCGGGTCACGGCTGTTTTTGTGCTGCACCGGCAACAGGTTCAGGTAGCCTTGACGGGCGCGGTCAAAGCGATGGCCTGCTGGGCAGACCACACCGTTATCGACCGCCGTGAGCGGTTCAGAGCAGATAGGGCAGGCAAGCATCAGGCGAGCAACTTGATCAGGGTCTGGTAGTAGATCTCGGTCAGCACGTCGAGATCGCTGGCCAGCACCCGTTCGTTGACCTGGTGAATGGTCGCGTTGACCGGGCCCAGTTCAACCACTTGCGTGCCCAGGGTGGCGATAAAGCGCCCATCCGAGGTACCGCCGCTGGTGGACGCTTTGGTTTCGCGGCCTGTGACGTGCTTGATGCTCGACGACACGGCGTCCAGCAGCGCGCCCGGCTCGGTCAGGAATGGCAGGCCAGACAGCGCCCACTCGATGTGCCAGTCCAGGCCATGCTTGTCGAGAATATCGGCAACACGTTTCTGCAACCCTTCAACGCTGGACTCGGTCGAGAAACGGAAGTTGAACACCGCCACCATGTCACCGGGGATCACGTTGGTCGCGCCGGTACCGGAATTGAGGTTGGAGATCTGGAAACTGGTCGGTGGGAAGAAGGCGTTGCCGTTGTCCCAATGTTCAGCTGCCAGCTCAGTCAGCGCCGGGGCTGCAAGGTGGATCGGGTTCTTGGCCAGGTGCGGGTAGGCTACGTGGCCTTGAACGCCGCGAACGGTGAGCTTGGCGCCCAGCGAGCCGCGACGGCCATTCTTGACCACGTCACCGACCAGCGAAGTGCTCGACGGCTCGCCGACGATGCACCAGTCCAGACGCTCATTACGCGCTGCGAAGCGCTCAACCACGGCCTTGGTGCCGTGATGGGCCGGGCCTTCTTCGTCGCTGGTGATCAGAAACGCGACCGAACCCTTGTGGTCCGGGTAGTCAGCGACGAAACGCTCAGCGGCGACCAGCATGGCCGCGAGGCTGCCTTTCATATCGGCAGCGCCACGTCCGCAGAGCATGCCGTGTTCGTCGATCACTGCATTAAACGGGTCGTTTTGCCAGGCTTGCACCGGGCCGGTCGGCACCACGTCGGTGTGACCGGCGAAGCACAGCACCGGGCCATCGTGTGTACCGTGGGTGGCCCAAAAATTGTCGACGTCTTCGATACGCATCGGTTCCAGCTTAAAGCCGGCATCGCCCAGGCGCTGCATCATCAGCTTCTGGCAGTCAGCGTCGATCGGCGTCACGGAAGGGCGACGGATCAGATCGCAGGCAAGTTGCAGGGTCGGCGAAAGGTCGGCGTGGGCCGTCATGGTAAAGACTCCGAAGCGGGACAGGTGGCGCGGCACAAAAGGGCGGTTATCTTAAAGCAAAACGGCGGCCAGAGGCCGCCGTTTAGTCGTTACTGTCAATTTATGCCGTTGGTTGTTGCTCAAGCGCCTGCGCAGGTTTTGGCAGCGAAGAGGTGAAGGCCATGACCAGGGCTGCCAGGTACGGCAGCGATTGCACCAGCAGCATGACCACCCAGAAACGCATGTCGTTGCTTGGCAAGCCGTGCACGACGAAGATCCCGAGGGCAGCGCCCCAGAGCAGCAGCATGATGAACACTTCTTCGCGTGCTTCCGAGATGGCGACCCAAAAGCCATGGTTGTCGGCGTTTTTAGGGGTGCGAAAGAACGGAATGCTGGAGGTGAAAAAGCCGTATAGCACCGCTTTGGCAATCGTATGCGACAACGCCAGACCTGCCAGGGCGGCGGCAAACGCGTCCTTGAGGTTAACTCCCACGGTGCGACGGTAGAGGAAGATGATCTTGCCGACTTTGAACACAAACAGTGCCAAAGGCGGGATCGCGAAGATCAGCAGCGGTGGGTCGACCCGCGTCGGCACAATAATCATCGCCGCGGACCACAACAGGGCGCCCACGGTGAAGAAGATATTCATGCCGTCAGCCACCCACGGCAACCAGCCCGCAAGGAAGTGATAACGCTGGCCACGGGTCAGTTCCGTGTCCTTACCCAGAAGCAGGCTGGAGGTGTGACGCTTGATGATCTGAATCGCCCCGTAGGCCCAGCGGAATCGCTGTTTCTTGAAGTCGATAAAGGTATCGGGCATCAGGCCTTTGCCGTAGCTGTGCTGGGAATAGGCTGCGGAATAACCTTTTTCGAACACGCGCAGACCCAGTTCGGCGTCTTCACAGATACACCAGTCGGCCCATCCCAGCTCTTCGAGAACGGAGCGGCGGGTCATGGTCATGGTGCCATGCTGAATGATCGCGTCACGGTCATTGCGGGTGACCATGCCGATGTGGAAGAACCCTTTGTATTCCGAGTAGCAGAGCTTTTTGAAGGTGCTTTCGCTCTGGTCGCGGTAGTCCTGCGGGGACTGCACGATGGCGATTTTCGGGTCGATAAAGTGCGGCACCATGTGCTTGAGCCAGTTGCGATCGACGCAGTAATCGGAGTCGATCACGGCGATCACTTCGGCATCCGGCGCGGTGTGCGGGATCAGGTAATTCAGCGCGCCGCCCTTGAAGCCGGCCAAGGGCGCAACGTGGAAGAATTTGAAGCGCGGGCCCAGAGTGGCGCAGTAGTCGCGCACCGGCTCCCAGACGGCCGGGTCTTTGGTGTTGTTGTCGATCAGCAACACTTCGAAATCCGGGTAGTCGAGGTTGGCCAGTGCATCGAGGGTCTGTTTGACCATCTCCGGCGGCTCGTTGTAGCACGGCACATGGATCGAGACTTTAGGTCGATAGGCATCATCGCTTTCGACCGGTAAAAACTCCCGTCTGCGTTTGCGAACCCATACCGCCTCGGCCAGTTCATGGGCCTCGGTGAGCAACACAATAAACACCCCGAGTGCGCCCAATCCAAGCAGGAAACCCACGGTCAGACTGAACCAGGTGCTGTATTGCTGGCTGTAGTCGTAGCCGATCCACACCAGAGCCGAGCCACACAGGAACGCGGTAAACGTCAGGAACGTGCGACCACGCTGGCGCAAGGCCGAGCCGTCAATCAGCAGCAAGGCCAGCGACAGCAAGCCCATCACCACCGAACCGATGGCCAGCACGCGCCACTGCGGAATGGCCACAACCGGGCCTTCAAAGTTGAACTTCTGCTGGCGGGCTGCGTTGTAGACGCCCCAATAGGCGCCCACGGAACCTTCATCGCTGGCTTTCCACGGCTGGTCGAAGGCTTCGATCACGAAGTAGTTGTAGCCGCGCCGGTTCAGGGTGTTGACCAGCGTGCGCAGGTAAATGGCCTGGTCTGCTTGTGTGGCGTCTGCGCCACCGCGCATGCGGCCGTTACTTGGCCAGCCGACTTCTGAGAGCAGCAGTGGTTTTTTCGGGAACATCTTTTTCAGGTCGCGGGCGCGCTCCAGAACGAACTCGCCGGCCTTGTCCATCGGGATAAATTCCCAGTACGGCAGAATGTGCGCGGCAATCAGATCAACGTGTTTGGCCAACTGCGGGTATTTCTCCCAGATGTGCCATTGCTCGGACGTAGTCACCGGCACTTTGACGGCTGCGCGAACACGGTCCAGCAACACGATCAGCTCTTCAGGCGTGATCTCTTCGCGGAACAGGGCTTCGTTGCCCACCACAACGCGCACCACACTGCGCGAGTGATTGGCCAGTTCGATGGCCTTTTGGATTTCACGTTCATTGCGCGCTTGATCGGGGCTGATCCAGATGCCGAGCGTGACCCGCAAACCGAACTCTTCCGCCAATTTGGGGATATTGCCCAAGGTGCCGTCGACCGAGTAGGTCCGAATGTTGTCGGTCAGCTTGCTCAATATTTCCAGGTCGCGACGCATTTCATCGTCGGTCGGGTACTGGTCTTTCTGCGGGTATTGGCCTTGCTGAAACGGCGAATACGAAAAGCCAGAAATTTGATCGGGCCAGTTGGGAGCAGAAACCGGGCGGTTGATCAGCGCCCAGAAGCCAGTGAATAGGGCAGCGATGGCCAGCACCACCACCAGGTTGAGTCCAAATTTACGCGATGACATAACTATTTCGGGTTCCAAAGGGAGTGGAACGAAGAACGATCGGCAGGTTCTACAGCGGCGCGCATCCTACACTTCTCTCTGACCAGCCGTACAGGGCACGGAGTCAGCTTGGGCTTAGGTTTGGCGCACTCGACGGAGGCTGTGTTTTTAATTCTTGTGGCTCTTGTCTTGTTGCTTTGTAAGTCATTAAAGCAGGCTTGGTCGCTTATGGCGTAGGAAAGATACTCAACAACACGTAGGCCCCCTATAATGCGCCCCGGTTTTTGGGGTGTTGGCGATGAGTACAGAAGATCCGCGGTTTGCCGGTGTAGCCCGGTTATATGGCTTGGTAGGCTTGGAAAGACTGCGTGCGGCGCACGTGGCGATCGTCGGTGTGGGCGGCGTGGGGTCATGGGCGGCCGAGGCGATTGCACGCTGCGGCGTGGGAGAAATCTCGCTGTTTGACCTGGATGACGTCTGCGTCAGCAACAGTAACCGCCAGTTACATGCCTTGAGCTCGACCATTGGTCGGGACAAGGTCGAAGTGATGGCTGAGCGTCTGCGTCAGATCAATCCGGACTGCATCGTGCACGAGGTCGCTGATTTCGTGACTCGCGAAACCATGGCCGAGTACATCACCCCCAACATTGATTGCGTTATTGACTGCATCGATAGCGTGAATGCCAAGGCGGCGCTGATTGCCTGGTGCAAACGACGCAAGATCCAGATCATCACCACCGGCGGTGCGGGCGGGCAGATAGACCCGACGCTGATTCAGGTATGTGACTTGAACCGCACCTTTAATGACCCGCTGGCTTCGAAAGTGCGTTCGACCCTGCGCCGCGACTATGGCTTTTCGCGCACCGTAACCCGTCATTACAGCGTGCCGTGCGTGTTCTCGACGGAGCAACTGCGTTATCCCAAGCCTGATGGCAGCATTTGCTTACAAAAAAGCTTTGTCGGGGACGGCGTGAAGCTCGATTGTGCCGGAGGTTTTGGCGCAGTCATGATGGTCACCGCAACGTTTGGCATGGTCGCGGCCACCAAGGCGGTGGACAAGATCGTGGCAGGCGTGCGCCGGCCTTCGGAGAAGGTCAAGGCCAAACCCTGAGCCTGTAGTCGCTGCCGAAGAATGAGGCTGCGATGGATTGCGAAGCGACCCCACGTACCTCGTCAGCGACTACGGGCAAGATAGTCAGGATCAAGGTTTAAGCGGACAACTCGCGCATCCGCTGCAACACCGCATTCAGCCCATTGCTGCGCGACGGCGATAACTGGCGGCTCAGGCCCAGTTGGTTAAACCAGTCAGGCAGATCCACTTGTTGCAGCGCTTCGCTGGATAAACCATTGACCCGCGCCAGCAGCAATGCCACCAGCCCTCGAATCAATCGCGCATCGCTGCTGGCCGCAAATTGCCAGTGGCCATCTTTTAACCCGCCCACCAGCCACACTTGGCTTTCACAGCCATGCACGCGATTGGCGTCGGTTCTGTCGGCAGCGCTCAGTTCTGGCAGGCGTTGGCCCCATTGCATCAGCAAGCGTGCGCGCTGTTCCCAACTGGCACAGTGCTCAAAACTGTCGAGGGCCGCTTGGGCGTCAGCAGGCAGGGTCATTGCAGTAACGCCAGTGCTTGGTCGAGCGCATTGAAAAAGCGCTCCACGTCGTCAGAGTCGTTGTACAGCGCCAGAGACACGCGAATCGCCCCCGCCAAACCCAGGCTTTTGAGCAGTGGCATGGCGCAGTGATGTCCGGCCCGCACGGCGATACCTTGCTCGGTGAGCAGGTGGGCCAAGTCGGCGTTGTGCACGCCTTCAACCACAAAACTCACCAGTGCCAGCTGCGGCGAGCCGAGTAGACGAATGCCTTGGCGTTGTTGCAAGCCGTCAACCAACAGTCGATGCAGCGCGGCTTCGTGGGCGTGGATGGCTGCCTGGTCGAGGCTGCTCAAATAGCTGAGGGTTGCGCCCAGGCCGATCACGCTGGCAATCGCAGGCGTGCCCGCTTCAAAGCCCAGCGGTGCTGCTCGAAACGTGGCGTGCTGGTAGTCGACGTCTTGCACCATCTCGCCGCCAAACTGCCAGTGTTGCAGACGGGCCAGCGCCTCATGACGGCCAAACAACACACCCAAACCATCAGGGCCATACAGTTTGTGGCTGGAAAAAACATAGAAGTCGCAGCCCAGTGCGTGTACATCCTGACGGCCGTGAACGACGCCTTGGGCGCCATCGACCACGGTCAGTGCGTTGTGCGCTTTGGCCAGTGCCAGCAGTTGCGGCAGCGGCTGCCATGCACCGAGCACGTTGGACAATTGGCTGACGGCCAGCAGGCGGGTGCGCGGCGTGATCAGGCGCGCGGCTTCGTCGAGGTCAATTACCCCGTCGGTATTCAGCGTCAGCACCACCAGCTTGAGCTCTTTGCGCTTTGCAAGCTGTTGCCACGGCAATAGGTTGGCGTGGTGTTCCAGGGCGCTGATGACGATCTCATCGCCCGGATTGAATTGGTGTTCCAGCCCATAAGCCAGAAGATTGAGTGCCGACGTGGCACCGTGGGTGAAGACAATCTGCCCGCAATCGGCCACGTTGAGCCATTGGGCGACTTTGTTGCGGCTGTTTTCAAACGCCTGGGTCGCGTGGGCGCCCGGCAGGTGTTGGGCCCGGTGCACATTGGCGGCGCCACTGGCGTAGTAATGCGTCAGTGCGTCAAGCAGGGCTTGGGGTTTTTGCGTGGTTGCAGCGTTGTCCAGATAGGTCTGGTCCTGACGTTGCAAGGCAGCGATGGCCGGGAAGTCGGCGCGCCACGGAGAAGGCAAAAGCATGGTGTTCAAGGCTCTGTTGACGAGGCCAGCCGTGGCCGGCCCCATCAGTGGCAGACAAACGCTTAGTTGTGAGCGTGCAGCGCTTCGTTCAGTTCGATGGCCGACTTGTGGGTTTTGCATTCCACCGCGCCGGTTTCCGAGTTACGACGGAACAACAGGTCAGGCTGGCCAGCCAGTTCACGGGCTTTAACCACTTTGACCAGTTGGTTGTTTTCGTCCAGCAGTGCCACTTTGGTGCCAGCGGTTACGTACAGGCCGGACTCCACGGTGTTGCGATCGCCCAGCGGGATACCGATACCGGCATTGGCGCCGATCAGGCAGCCTTCGCCAACCTTGATCACGATGTTGCCGCCGCCCGACAGGGTGCCCATGGTCGAGCAACCGCCGCCCAGGTCCGACCCCTTGCCGACGAAAACGCCTGCCGATACGCGGCCTTCGATCATGCCCGGGCCTTCGGTGCCCGCGTTGAAGTTGACGAAACCTTCGTGCATGACGGTGGTGCCTTCGCCGATGTAGGCGCCCAGGCGGATACGCGCGCTGTCAGCGATACGCACGCCAGCCGGTACCACGTAGTCGGTCATTTTCGGGAACTTGTCGACCGAGAACACTTCCAGCAAATCGCCGCGCAGACGGGCTTCGAGTTGACGCTCTGCCAGCTCGCTCAGGTCGATGGCGCCCTGGCTGGTCCATGCCACGTTTGGCAGCAACGGGAACACGCCTGCCAGGCTCAGGCCATGCGGCTTGACCAGGCGGTGCGACAGCAGGTGCAGCTTCAGGTAAGCCTCTGGGGTGGACGTCAGCGCAGCATCTTCTGCCAGCACAGTGGCAACCAGTGGCTTGTGGCTTTCGGCCAGGCGGGTCAGCAGCGCGGCTTGGGCAGCGTCGACCGATTTGACGGCTTCTGCCAGTTGTGCGGCTTGTGCGGTGGTAAAGGTGATTGCCTGATTGCCACCGGTGTAGCCCAGGATCGGCGCGATGGCTGCGATCAGCTCGGCCGACGGGTTGATCAGAGGTTGGGCGTAAAACACTTCCAGCCATGCGCCTTGACGATTTTGAGTGCCGACGCCGAAGGCCGCGCTGAACAGGGTAGTAGACATGCAATTACCTCTTACAAAAATGAATGGGCGGGTTTTAGCCATTGGGCTTAAAGAAGGGCCGCCGCATAAAGATCAGGTTTAAAGCCAATCAGGGTTTTATCTCCGAGATCGAGCACCGGGCGCTTGATCATCGAGGGTTGGGCGAGCATCAGCTCAATGGCTTTCGCTTGGTCTAGATCGGCTTTTTGTTCGTCTTCGAGCTTGCGAAAGGTTGTGCCGGCGCGATTTAGCACCACTTGCCAGCCGTGCTCGTTGCACCACTGGGTGAGGTGTTCTCGGTCGATACCGCTGGTTTTGTAATCATGAAAGTCGTAACGCACTGCATGATCATCTAGCCAGGTGCGAGCCTTTTTCATGGTGTCGCAGGCCTTGATGCCGAAAAGGTGCAACGTTTTGCTTGAATCGGTCACTGAATTGCCCCTCCTTTGGAGATGCTTGGAAATGTGCGGTAGCGGATTATGCCATGTGCGAAGCGCTTGAGCGCAGGGTGCCTGCAACCTTGGCAGGTTGTTGTGACATGTCGTCGCACCGCGACTTTTGTTCAGGCTCTCCTTTGGCAATTTGAAGCTACTATGAGGCGCAACAGGAAATTGTTGCTAGCTGTGTTTGATTAAAAGCTGTTTAGTTGAAGCTGATTGTTTGGGAATTCTGTAGATATGCAAACCGCCTATACCGTACTCATCTTGCTGATGTTAGTGGGAGTCTCGCGTTTATTGGGGCGTGTGGTCCCGTTACCTCTGCCTTTGGTGCAAATCGCTGCTGGCGCCGTGCTGGCATGGCCCACCCTGGGCCTGCACGTTGCGCTGGACCCTGAGTTGTTCCTGTTTCTATTTTTGCCACCGCTGTTGTTTTCTGACGGCTGGCGCATGCCCAAGCGTGAGTTCTGGCGCCTGCGCGGGCCGATTCTGACCCTGGCCGTAGGCCTTGTGCTGTTCACGGTCGTGGGGGCGGGGTACTTCATTCATTGGCTTTTGCCGACGATTCCTTTGCCGGTGGCTTTTGCCCTGGCGGCCGTGCTGTCGCCAACTGACGCGGTTGCGGTGTCGGCCATTTCCCAGAACCGCTTGCCCGGCCCGTTGATGCATATGCTTCAGGGCGAAGCCTTGATGAATGACGCGTCGGGTCTGGTGACTTTCAAATTTGCCCTGGCCGCTGCCGTAACGGGTGTCTTTTCGCTGGCCAATGCTAGCCTGACATTCTTGCTGGTGGCCTGTGGTGGCTTGGCCATCGGTGTGGCCCTGAGCTGGCTGGTTGGGCGCATGCGCGCCTGGATGATTGCCCGCGGTTGGGATGACCCGGCCACGCACGTGGTGTTTATGTTGCTGCTGCCATTTGCCGCCTACGTACTGGCCGAGCGCTTGGGGGCTTCAGGCATCTTGTCGGCGGTGGCTGCGGGGATGATGCAGAGCTGGCTGGATTTGTTGCCGCGTCAAACCAGCACCCGCCTGCTTAACCGCAGTGTGTGGGGGCTGCTGGAGTTCGCGTTCAATGGCCTGATCTTCTTGCTGCTGGGCCTGCAACTGCCTGACATCATCAAGGCGGTTGTCAGTCACGAAACCACGCTTTGGCCTACCTTGTTGTACCGCTGCCTGGATGTGGCAGTGATTTTCCTGGTACTGCTGGCGTTGCGTTTTATCTGGGTGCAAAGCATTTGGCGCTTGTCTGGCCTGCTGCGTCGCTGGCGCGGCAAGGGCGAGTTGACGATGGTGCCGACGGCCCGTTCCTGCTGGTTGTTGACGGTCGGTGGCGTGCGCGGTGCCGTGACCTTGGCCGGTGTAATGTCGGTGCCGTTGTTTATCAGCAAGGGCGTGGACTTCCCTGAACGCGATCTGCTGATCTTCATTGCGGCCGGCGTGATTTTGCTGTCGTTGGTGGCGGCGTGTATTGCCTTGCCCCTGTTGTTGCGCGGTATTCCCAAGAGCCCGGACGACGCCATGCGCAAAGAAGTACGAGACGCGTGGAGGCGTACGGCCGAGGCCGCAATTCATTCGCTTGAAGCCGAAGAAGTAGTAGAGCCGGCCAACCCGCAAGACGCGGCACAGGCAGCATTGGCGGCCGAACTTAAGGCGCGGATCATGTCGGAGTATCGGCATCAGCTTGAAGTCTTCAATGACTCTGCTGAAGCTCAGGCGCTGGCCTCGCAAATGGACTTGCTGGAGAGCCGATTGCGACTCAAGGCGCTCAGGGCGCAGCGACTGGAGCTGTATAACCTGCGTCGTCAGCATGAGATTGGAGACGACGTACTCAGCGAAATTTTGCGTGATCTGGACTT
Source organism: Pseudomonas sp. NPDC096917 (assembly GCF_044762555.1). Taxonomy (NCBI): domain Bacteria; kingdom Pseudomonadati; phylum Pseudomonadota; class Gammaproteobacteria; order Pseudomonadales; family Pseudomonadaceae; genus Pseudomonas; species Pseudomonas sp. NPDC096917. The sequence continues at coordinate 29,578 of NZ_JBIWEO010000007.1, forward strand.
GAGTGAAGCGAATCTGGGGACGGTGAAGTAAGGCTGGCAATACACCGTTCCACTGTAGGCGCGAGCTTTTAAAAGATCAAAAGATCGCGAGCAAGCTCGCTCCTACAGTTGGCGGGCGGGGGTTAGAGGCGGCGCTGGATAAAGTCGCGAATCCGCTCGGCGGCTTCGACGCATTCGGCCAATGGCGCAACCAAAGCCATGCGCACACGGCCTGCGCCCGGATTGAAGCCATCAACTTCGCGTGACAGGTACGAACCCGGTACCACCGTCACGTGTTCTTCGGCGAACAGGTCGCGGCAGAATTCGGCGTCATCGCCTACAACCTTTGGCCACAGGTAAAAACCGCCATCCGGACGCTGTACATCGAGTACCGGGGTCAGGATGTTCAGCACGGCATCGAACTTCTCGCGATACAAATCGCGGTTGGTGCGCACGTGATCTTCATCGTTCCAGGCGGCAATACTCGCCAGTTGGGTTTGAACGGGCATGGCGCAACCGTGGTAGGTGCGGTACAGCAGAAAAGCCTTGAGAATTTCGGCGTCACCGGCCACAAAGCCCGAACGCAGCCCCGGCAGGTTGGAGCGCTTGGACAGGCTGTGGAAGACCACGCAACGCTTGAAGTCTTGGCGGCCGAGCGCTACGCAGGCGCTGAGCAAGCCTGTGGGTGGCGTTTGCTCGTCGAAGTAGAGCTCGCTGTAGCATTCGTCAGAGGCGATTACGAAGTCATGCTCGTCGGCCAGAGCGATCAGCTTTTTCAGCGTTTCAAGCGGGATCAGGGCACCGGTCGGGTTTCCGGGAGAGCACAGGAACAGAATCTGGCAGCGTTTCCAGATGTCAGCCGGTACGGCGTCAAAGTCCGGGTTAAAGCCATGTTCGGCCAGGCACGGCAGGTAGTGCGGCTTGGCACCGGCCAGAAAGGCTGCGCCTTCGTAGATCTGGTAGAACGGGTTTGGGCTTACAACCAGTGCGTCGTCGCCGCGATTGACCACGGTTTGGGTGAAGGCGAACAGCGCTTCACGGGTGCCGTTGACCGGCAGGATGTTGCGCGCCGGGTCGAGCCAGCCAGCCGGCACGTTGAAGCGGCGTGTGGCCCAGCCTGCAATGGCTTCACGCAGGGCGGGGATGCCGAGCGTGGTCGGGTAGACCGCCATCTGGTCAAGGTTGTCCGCCAGGGCTTTGGCCACGAAATCGGGAGAGCGGTGTTTAGGTTCGCCAATCGACAACGCAATCGGGCGCTTGTCGGCGTTGGGCTGCACGGTACCTAGCAGGGCGCGCAGTTTTTCGAACGGGTAAGGCTGCAACTGGTTTAGTGCGTTGTTCATTGGGGGCGGGTCTCACTCGGCGGCTAGATGCTCAGGCGCCAGGTTTCTGGGGTTGAGTCTTTGTTGACCGTTAGTTGCTCGACGATGGCTTCCTGCAAACGTATGCACAGTTGCGGGTCAGACAGGGGTTGGTTGTTTTCGTCGGTGATAAAGAATACGTCTTCGACGCGCTCGCCCAAGGTGGCGATCTTGGCGTTTTGCAACGACAGGTCGAACTCCAGGAATATCATCCCGATGCGGGCCAGCAGGCCCGGGCGGTCGGGGGCGCTGAGTTCCAGTACGGTGACCGGGCGCTGGGCGTCGTTATGAATCGTTACCTGCGGCGCGAAGGCAAAGTGCTTGAGCTGGCGCGGTACCCGGCGCTGGATGATGTTCGGGTAGTCGTCCGGGTTGCGCAGGGCTTCGCTCAGGCCTTTGCGGATTTTTTCGATGCGTGCCGGGTTGTTGCCGATCGAGCCGCCGTCGTTGTCGAGGACGATGTAGGTGTCGAGGGTGAACTGGCTGCTGGAGGTGATGATGCGCGCGTCATGGATGTTGAGGTTGAGCTGGTCCATGGCGGCCACAGTCACGGCGAAGAAGTCGTGCTGGTCGGGTGCATAGATGAAGATTTGCGTGCCGCCCTCGAACTCGCGCTGAGTGGTTTCCTTGATCAGCACCAGCGGGCCGCCATCGGTCGGTTGTTGCAGGATGGCTTCGGTGTGCAGGGCTACATCGGCCGAGGTGTGGCGCAGGAAGTAGTCGTCACCCAATTGCGACCAGAGTTGCTCCACGTCGTCCTGGTCATTGCCATTGCGTACCAGGGTGTCCAGCGCGGCGCTTTGGGTCTGGCGAATCTGCTCTTCGCGATCCACCGGGTTTTCCAGGCCGCGGCGCAAGGCACGCTTGGTCTCGGTGTAGAGCTGGCGCAACAGGCTGGCGCGCCATGAATTCCACAGTGTCGGGTTGGTGGCGTTGATGTCTGCCACGGTCAGGACATATAGATAGTTAAGATGGGTCTCATCGACCACGATCTGAGCAAAGTCGTGAATCACTTGCGGGTCGGACAGGTCTTTGCGCTGGGCGGTGGTCGACATCACCAGATGGTTTTGCACCAGCCACACGATCAGACGGGTATCCCAGACCGGCAGTTGATGGCGAATGCAGAAGGCTTCGGCATCCACCGCGCCAATCTCGGAGTGGTCACCGTGGCGCCCTTTGCCAATGTCGTGATACAGCCCGGCCAGGTAGATCAGTTCCGGTTTCGGCAGCTTGTCCATTAGTTTGCTTGCCAGCGGAAATTTCTCTGAAACCTGGGTGTACTGCAATTTGCGCAGGTGCTTGATCAGGTTCAGGGTGTGCGCGTCAACGGTGTAGATATGGAACAGGTCGTGCTGCATTTGCCCGACGATAAAGCCGAATTCCGGGAGGTAGCGACCGAGAATGCCGTAGCGATTCATTCGGCGCAGGTTGCGATGGATGCCGATTTTGCACTTGAACAGTTCGATAAACAGGCTGGTATTGCGAATGTCGTTGCGAAAGTCGTCATCGATCAGGTAACGGTGCTCGCGCAGCAAACGGATGGTGTCAGCCCGAACGCCTTTGATTTCTGGCTGTTGGGCCATCAGCAGGAATATTTCGAGCATGGCAAACGGCGTGCGCTTGAACACGTTGTTGCTGGTAGCTTCTATATAGCCGTCATGCAGTTGAAAGCGCGAGTTGATGGGTGTCGGCGGCGCTTCGTCTTCGGGGGCCAGAATCACTTCTTCGAAGTGCTGGATGATCAGGTCGCTGAGCTGGGCAATGCTCATGACCACCCGGTAGTACTGCTGCATGAAGTTTTCGATGGTCTGCTTGGTATCTTCGCCGGTAAATCCGAGGAGTTCGGCGATGCTGCGCTGATGGTCAAACAGCAAACGGTCTTCGGCGCGCCCGGCGAGCATGTGCAGGGCGTAGCGTACCTTCCACAAAAACTCTTGGGAGGAGGCCAGCAGGGCGTGTTCGCTTTCGACGAGAAAGCCTTCACCTGCCAGGGCACGCAAATTCAGGGTGCCGTATTGGCGGCGGGCTACCCACAAGATGGTCTGGATGTCGCGCAGGCCGCCGGGCGAGCCTTTGACGTTGGGCTCCAGGTTGTATTCCGTGTCGTTGTACTTGTGGTGCCGGGCTTTTTGCTCGGCATGCTTGGCCAGAAAAAAGTCTTTGCTGGGCCACATGTGTTCGGTGCTGGTGACCTCCAGCATGCGCTGACGCAAGCGTTCAGGCCCTGCAATGGTGCGGCTTTCCATCAGGTTGGTGATGACGGTCAGGTCGGCGCGGGCTTGCTCGGCGCATTCGTCGACGGAGCGTACGCTCTGGCCCACTTCGAGGCCGATGTCCCAAAGCAGTGTCAGAAGCCGCTCGATAGAGTCGCGAAAAATCTCGTGATCAGCGTTATCGAGCAGGATCAGCAAGTCGATGTCGGAGTAGGGATGCAGCTCGCCACGGCCATAACCGCCCACGGCGACCAAGGCGATATCGGCCTGATCGCTCCAGCTGAACTGCTCCCACGCCTGCTGCAGGATGTTATCGACGAACCAGGCTCGGTCTTCGATCAGGCGGCGAATATCGCGGCCTTTGCGAAAACGTTCGTCAAGCACTTCACGTGCCTGGCGGATCGCCTTTTTGAAAGCGGCAATCGGGCTTGCCTTTAATGCCAATTCGGCCTGGAACTGGCCGCGGTCAAAAAGTTCGGGATCCACCTGCGGCATCGATTGGCTTTCCTATCGTGGGGGTTGTTTCGATTCAGTGGCCGGCATTAAGCAACTATCAGGCCGAAACGCGCGGGATGGTGTCATCACTGCGCAGGGTGAAAATCTCGTAGCCGGTGTCAGTGACCAGCAGGGTGTGCTCCCACTGGGCAGACAGCTTGCGGTCCTTGGTGATTGCCGTCCAGCCATCGCCCAGCACCTTGGTGTCGGCTTTGCCCTGGTTGATCATGGGCTCGATGGTGAAGGTCATGCCAGCTTTGAGCTCCATGCCGGTGCCTGCGCGGCCGTAGTGCAGGATTTGCGGTTCTTCGTGGAACACCTTGCCAATGCCGTGACCGCAGAATTCGCGAACCACCGAGAAACCGTTCTTTTCGGCGTGCTTCTGGATCACTTCACCGATATCGCCCAGGCGGCAGCCTGGTTTTACGATTTCGATGGCCTTGTACATGCATTCTTGAGTCACTTGCGACAGGCGCTCAGCCCAGACCGGCACTTTGCCGACGTGAAACATACGGCTGGTGTCGCCGTGATAGCCATCTTTGATAACCGTTACGTCGATGTTCAGCGTGTCGCCGTCTTTGAGCGCCTTGTCACCGGGAATACCGTGACAAACCACATGATTGATCGAGGTGCAGATCGACTTGGGGAAACCTTTGTAATTGAGCGGCGCAGGAATGGCCTGTTGCACATTGACAATATAGTCATGGCAAATGCGATCCAGCTCTTCAGTCGTAACGCCAGGTTTTACGTATTCGGCGATCATTTCCAGCACATCGGCGGCCAGCTTGCCGGCGATACGCATCTTTGCGATGTCCTCGGGGGTTTTGAGGGTGACGGTCATACGAGCTCTCTTCGCGCGTTAGCGCTCATCATCAGGGTTGCGGGTGTGTGACGAGACATTACGGCTACACACCGCCATAAAAACGCGATTCTAACAGACGGTCGGCTTTAAACATGAGCCTTGCGCCATCGCTTCTATTAATAGAGTGGGGCATTCTGGCGCTATTCCAAGCCTCGTGCAAAAGGGAGGCGGGCCGAATGAGTCTTGATGCGCTATGGTTTTGACCTGCATTTGATCTGTAGGCTTTTGATCTTGATCTGACCGGCCTTTTGGGAGGTCGCGCGGGTGTCTGGAATATTTCGGTGGCGCAGTAGCCGTGTTGGGCACGCGCGCCTAGAGGGATTTGAATGCTCGAGCATCGCGCAACCCCTTGCACGGCAAGGGGTTGGCAATAAAGTCTGAATTCACGCTTCGTTTTTTACGCGTCTTGTGATATAAAATGCGCCGCTTTGCGGGTATAGCCCGCAGAGCACAAACCCACACACGTATCGACACGATGACCTGGGTGCCTTCAGCTTGAAGCTGCTGGTTGGTCGTTGGGATACGTGGAGGCCTAACCCGACTTATTAAGGAACTACCATGTCCCAAGTCAACATGCGCGATATGCTGAAGGCCGGTGTGCACTTCGGTCACCAAACCCGTTACTGGAACCCAAAGATGGGTAAATACATCTTTGGCGCGCGTAACAAGATCCACATCATCAACCTTGAAAAAACCCTGCCAATGTTCAACGAAGCTCTGACTTTCGTAGAGCGTCTGGCCCAGGGCAAAAACAAGATTCTGTTCGTCGGCACCAAGCGTTCCGCTGGCAAGATCGTTGCTGAAGAAGCAGCACGTTGCGGTTCGCCGTACGTGGATCACCGCTGGTTGGGCGGCATGCTCACCAACTTCAAAACCATCCGTGCTTCCATCAAGCGTCTGCGTGACCTTGAAATTCAAGCAGAAGACGGCACTTTCGCTAAGCTGACCAAGAAAGAGGCGCTGATGCGCACTCGCGATCTGGAAAAGCTGGATCGTAGCCTGGGTGGTATCAAGGACATGGGCGGTCTGCCAGACGCTCTGTTTGTTATCGACGTTGACCACGAGCGTATCGCGATCACCGAAGCTAACAAGTTGGGTATCCCGGTTATCGGCGTTGTCGATACCAACAGCAGCCCAGAAGGCGTTGACTACATCATCCCAGGTAACGATGACGCAATCCGCGCTATCCAGCTGTACATGGGCGCGATGGCTGATGCTGTTATCCGTGGTCGTAACCACGTTGCTGGCGGCACCGACGTTTTCGTCGAAGAAGCTCCAGCTGCAGCGGTAGTTGAAGGCTGAGTAACTAACGCCTAGCGTTTACTCAGTGCGCAAAAAGGGGGCTTGGCCCCCTTTTTGCCACCTCGAAATCCATTTGTTGGACATGTTCCCGCCGTTGCTGTATCAGATTGCGGCTGGCAGGGAGCCTCGAGGCAGGCTTCATACGAATTTGAACGCCCGTTCGGTCGGGTGGAATGGTTGAAAACCTATCCAAGAGGAATTTTGAAATGGCAGAGATTACTGCAGCGTTGGTTAAAGAACTGCGTGAGCGTACCGGCGAAGGCATGATGGATTGCAAGAAAGCCTTGACCAAGGCTGGCGGCGACATCGAAAAAGCCATTGATGACATGCGTGCTTCGGGCGCCATCAAGGCTGCCAAGAAAGCAGGCAACGTTGCTGCTGAAGGTGCTATCGCGGTTAAAGTTGCTGGCGATAACAAGTCTGCCGTTATCCTTGAAGTTAACTCGCAAACCGACTTCCTGGCTCTGCAAGACGACTTCAAAAACTTCGTTGCTGCCAGCATCGAAAAAGCATTCGCCGATAAGCTGACCGACGCAGCTCCGCTGATCGCAGCACAAGAGCCAGCTCGTGAAGCACTGGTTGGTAAAGTAGGCGAAAACGTCAACATCCGTCGCCTGACGCGCGTTGAAGGTGACGTTGTAGACGCTTACCTGCACGGCAACAAAATCGGTGTTGTGGTTGCTCTGAAAGGCGGCAACGCTGAACTGGCTAAAGACATCGCTATGCACGTAGCAGCCAGCAACCCAGAATTCCTGCTGCCAAGCGAAGTTTCCGCTGAAGCCATCGAACGCGAAAAAGCTGTGTTCCTGAGCCTCAACGAAGACAAGATCAAAGGCAAGCCAGCAGAAATCGTTGAAAAAATGGTTGCCGGTCGTATCAGCAAGTTCCTGGCTGAGGCCAGCCTGGTTGAGCAAGCGTTCGTTAAGAACCCGGAAATCAAAGTTGGCGAGCTGGCTAAGAAAGCCGGTGCTGAAATCGTTTCTTTCACTTACTACAAGGTAGGCGAAGGCATCGAGAAGCCAGTCGACAACTTCGCTGAAGAAGTTGCTGCTCAGCTGGCTGCAGCCAAGCAATAAGACAGTTTTAAACTGTCGCCCCGAAGAGGCTGCCCGCTTACGCGCGCAGCCTCTTTTCAAATGGGAGAGGGTTTTACCTTCTCTTGCGGAACCGATTGATGAAGTCGTGTTCCGATGGTGCTGCTGTGCAGTGCCACGCTAGAGTAAGCGCGGGCTGAAAATGGCCTCGCACAGATTTTTTTAAAAAACGCGGCAGGAGAGATTCGCAATGGCTCAGCAGGGCAGTGGTTATCAAGCTCGCTATAAACGCATTCTACTCAAGCTAAGCGGCGAAGCCCTGATGGGCTCTGAAGAGTTCGGGATCGATCCCAAAGTGCTCGACCGCATGGCGCTGGAAGTGGGCCAGTTGGTCGGCATCGGCGTTCAGGTAGGTTTGGTGATTGGTGGTGGCAACCTGTTCCGTGGCGCTGCGCTGAGTGCGGCAGGCATGGATCGTGTCACTGGCGACCACATGGGCATGCTGGCAACTGTGATGAACGCCTTGGCCATGCGCGACGCGCTGGAACGTGCCAATATCTCTGCCATTGTAATGTCGGCTATCTCCATGGTTGGCGTGACCGATCATTACGATCGTCGCAAAGCCATGCGTCACTTGAATGCCAAGGATGTGGTGATTTTTGCAGCGGGTACCGGTAATCCGTTCTTCACCACTGACTCGGCTGCTTGCTTGCGTGCCATTGAAATCGACGCTGATGTGGTGCTTAAAGCGACCAAGGTTGACGGCGTGTATACCGCAGATCCATTTAAAGACCCGCATGCCGAGAAGTTCGATCATCTGACTTACGATGAAGTCCTGGATCGCAAGCTGGGTGTTATGGACCTGACGGCTATCTGTCTGTGCCGTGACCACAAAATGCCATTGCGCGTATTTAATATGAACAAACCCGGCGCCCTGCTTAACATTGTCCATGGCGGCGCTGAAGGGACTCTGATCGAGGAAGGTCAACAATGATCAACGAAATCAAAAAAGACGCTCAAGAGCGCATGCAGAAATCGCTGGAATCGCTGGCCCATGCATTTGGCCAGATCCGTACCGGCAAGGCGCACCCAAGCATTCTGGGCAGCGTGATGGTGCCTTACTACGGCGCTGACACCCCGTTGAGCAGTGTTGCCAACGTCACCGTTAAAGACTCGCGCACCCTGCAGGTCGTGGCCTTTGAGCGCAACATGCTGGCTGCTGTCGACAAGGCTATCCAGAGCGCTGGCTTGAACCTCAATCCGACCAACCTGGGCGAATTGTTGTTGATCTCCATGCCTGCCCTGACTGAAGAAACCCGTAAAGGCTTCACCAAGCAGGCGCGCAGTGCAGCTGAAGACGCACGTGTTGCTGTGCGCAACATTCGTCGTGATGCCTTGAGCGAGCTGAAAAAGCTGGTTAAAGACAAAGCGATCAGTGAAGACGAAGAGCGTCGTGCTGCGGCCGACATTCAGAAGCTGACCGATAAGGCCGAGGCAGATATTGATACGGCTACCAAGCAGAAAGAAGCGGACCTGATGGCCGTATAAGGGTCTGGGCGTTTTATGGAAAAGACCAAGCAGACAGAGCCTTCATCGGTGCCGCGACATGTCGCGATCATCATGGATGGCAATAATCGCTGGGCGAAGAAACGCTTTATGCCGGGTGTTGCCGGGCATAAAGCGGGAGTGGATGCTGTTCGTGCAGTGATTGAAGTGTGTGCCAAGGCCAAGGTCGAGGTGCTTACTTTGTTCGCGTTCTCCAGTGAAAACTGGCAACGCCCTGCGGCTGAAGTCAGCGCCCTGATGGACTTGTTCTTCCGGGCGTTGCGTCGTGAGACCAAACGCCTCAATGAAAACAACATCAGCTTGCGGATCATCGGTGATCGCTCGCGTTTTCATCCCGACTTGCAGGCGGCGATGCGTGACGCTGAGCAGATGACGGCAGGTTCTGATCGCTTTGTCCTGCAGATCGCCGCTAACTACGGCGGTCAGTGGGACATCGCGCAGGCTGCGCAACGGCTGGCGCGTGACGTGCAGGCGGGGCACTTGCAGCCTGAAGACATCACGCCAGGCCTGTTGCAAACCTGTCTGGTTACGGGCGATCTGCCCTTGCCTGATCTGTGTATCCGCACAGGTGGTGAGCATCGCATCAGCAACTTCTTGCTGTGGCAGTTGGCCTACTCTGAGTTGTACTTTTCCGACCTGTTCTGGCCGGACTTCAAACACGAAGCCATGCGTAATGCATTGGCTGATTTCGCTTCTCGCCAGCGTCGTTTCGGTAAAACGAGCGAGCAGGTTGAGGCTGGAGCCCGGATTTAATGCTTAAGCAACGCATCATTACTGCACTTATATTGCTACCCATCGCCTTGTGCGGCTTTTTCCTGCTTGAAGGAGCTGGGTTTGCGCTGTTTATTGGCCTGGTTGTGACTCTTGGAGCCTGGGAGTGGGCGCGTCTGGCGGGCTTCGAGGCTCAGGTCGCGCGGGTTGTCTTTGCCGTAGTAGTGGCTTTGCTGCTGTTTGGGTTGTACGTCTTTCCCGACCTGGCGCCGTGGGTGCTGGGGGCTGCAATAGTGTGGTGGGGTGCAGCGAGCTGGTTGGTGCTGACCTTCCCGCAATCGGCTGAGCGCTGGTCGGCTACCTCGACCAAGCTCGTTATCGGTCTGTTGATTTTGCTGCCTGCCTGGCAAGGCCTGGTGCTGATCAAGGCCATGCCATTGGGGAATTGGCTGATTATGGCCGTTATGGTTCTGGTGTGGGGGGCTGATATTGGTGCTTACTTCTCGGGACGAAAATTCGGCAAGCGCAAACTTGCACCTAAAGTCAGTCCAGGCAAAAGCTGGGAAGGGGTTTTTGGTGGTCTGCTTCTGAGTTTGGTGATCACCGCTGCCGTAGGGTTTACACGCGGCTGGAGCGCTGGCGAGATGCTGGCGGCGCTGTTTGGTGCTGCGATAATTGTGTTGATTTCAGTGGTGGGCGACCTCACGGAAAGCATGTTCAAGCGTCAAGCCGGTATTAAAGACAGCAGTAACCTGTTGCCAGGGCATGGCGGCGTTTTGGATCGTATCGACAGTTTGACCGCGGCGATCCCTGTGTTTGCTGTACTGCTCTGGATTGCGGCGTCATGAGTCATCCACAACAGATTACGGTTTTGGGGGCTACAGGCTCGATTGGCCTGAGCACTCTGGATGTTATTGCGCGTCATCCTGATCGCTATCAGGTTTTCGGTTTGAGTGGTTACAGTCGCCTCGCCGAGTTGCTGGCTTTGTGCATCAAGCACGTGCCGAAAATTGCTGTTGTGCCGGATGAGCGTGCGGCCAGCCAACTGCAGGCGGGTTTGCTTTCGGCGGGCCTCAGTACCGAAGTGCTGGTGGGTGAAGAGGGCTTGTGCCACATTGCTTCGGCGCCTGAGGTTGACGCTGTGATGGCGGCAATCGTGGGGGCTGCGGGTTTGCGTCCGACGTTGGCGGCCGTGAACGCGGGCAAGAAAATCCTGCTGGCCAATAAAGAAGCGCTGGTCATGACGGGCGACCTGTTTATGCAGGCGGTGCGTCGCAGTGGTTCGGTGTTGCTGCCTATCGACAGTGAGCACAACGCCATTTTTCAGTGTTTGCCGCAAGACTATGCCCGAGGCTTGGGCGCGGTCGGTGTGCGCCGGATATTGCTGACGGCGTCAGGCGGGCCTTTTCGTGAAACCCCGCTGACTGATTTGCAGCATGTAACGCCGGATCAGGCGTGTGCCCATCCCAATTGGTCGATGGGGCGCAAGATTTCGGTCGATTCGGCCAGCATGATGAATAAAGGGCTGGAGCTGATTGAAGCGTGCTGGTTGTTCGATGCCAAGCCGAGCCAGGTTGAGGTGGTGATCCATCCGCAAAGCGTGATCCATTCGCTGGTTGACTACGTTGACGGTTCGGTATTGGCTCAGCTTGGCAATCCAGACATGCGCACGCCGATTGCGAATGCACTGGCGTGGCCTGAGCGGATTGATTCGGGTGTTGCGCCGCTGGATCTGTTTGCTGTTGCACGCCTGGATTTTCAGCGTCCGGATGAGCAGCGCTTCCCTTGCTTGCGCCTGGCGCGTGAAGCAGCAGTGGCGGGCAATAGCGCGCCGGCGATGCTCAATGCAGCGAATGAGGTGGCGGTAGGGGCGTTCCTTGATGGGCGAATCCGTTATCCGCAAATCGCTCATATTATTGAAGACGTCTTGACTCGTGAGCCGGTGATTGCTCTAAACGAGCTGGATGCGGTATTTGTGGTGGATGCCAAAGCGCGACTGCGGGCGGAACAGTGGTTGAGCCGTAACGGCTGACAGGTGATAAAAGTCGGAGTCGGACAGAATCGCGGAGAAAGTAGATGAGTGCGCTCTATATGATTGTTGGCACCCTGGTGGCATTGGGGGTGCTGGTTACATTTCATGAATTCGGTCACTTTTGGGTGGCGCGCCGTTGCGGCGTCAAGGTTCTGCGCTTTTCTGTGGGCTTCGGTACGCCGTTGCTGCGCTGGCATGATCGCCAGGGTACCGAGTTTGTCGTCGCTGCGATTCCGCTGGGTGGCTATGTAAAAATGCTCGACGAGCGCGAAGGCGATGTTCCGGCCGAGCAGCTCAATCAAGCGTTCAATCGTAAAAGTGTCGGGCAGCGCATTGCCATTGTGGCTGCCGGACCCATTGCTAATTTCCTGTTGGCAATCGTGTTTTTCTGGGTGTTGGCCATGATGGGCAGCCAGCAGGTGCGGCCGGTGATTGGTGCTGTCGAAAGCGGCAGCCTGGCTGCGCAGGCCGGTTTGGTGCCTGGCCAGGAAATCGTCTCTATTGATGGCGAGCCGACTGTAGGTTGGTCGAACGTCAACCTGCAGCTGGTTCGTCGCCTGGGCGAAAGCGGTTCTATTCAAGTGCTGGTGCGCGGGCCTGGGGCTGATGTTGAAACGTCGCACCAGTTGGCGCTGCATGACTGGCTCAGAGGGGCTAACGAGCCTGATCCGATCAAGTCCTTGGGTATTCGCCCGTGGCGCCCTGAGTTGCCAGCGATTCTGGCTGAGCTGGACCCTGATGGCCCGGCTCACGCCGCTGGCCTCAAGACCGGTGACAAGCTTCTGGCCATGAACGGTCAGCCGATCAACGATTGGCAGCAGGTGGTCGATTGGGTTCGTGTGCGACCCGCTGCACGTGTTGTATTAAAAGTTGAGCGTGATGGCGTGGCGGTTGATATGCCTGTCATTCTTGCGGCGCGCGGTGAGGGAGAAGCTGCAACCGGTTATCTGGGGGCAGGGGTCAAGGGTGTCGATTGGCCACCTGAGATGGTTCGCGAGGTCAGCTACGGCCCGCTTGCTGCGATCGGGGAGGGGGCCAAGCGCACGTGGACCATGAGCGTATTGACGCTCGATTCGCTCAAGAAAATGTTGTTCGGCGAGCTCTCGGTAAAAAACTTGAGTGGACCGATAACCATTGCTAAAGTGGCGGGCGCTTCTGCCCAGTCGGGCGTTGCTGATTTCTTGAATTTCCTGGCCTATCTAAGTATTAGCCTGGGGGTTCTGAACTTGTTGCCCATTCCTGTACTGGATGGTGGGCACTTGTTGTTTTATCTGATTGAGTGGGCGCGTGGTCGCCCCTTGTCGGAACGGGTACAGGGTTGGGGGATGCAGATCGGTATCAGTTTGGTGGTTGGGGTGATGTTGCTTGCCCTGGTCAACGATCTGGGACGTCTGTAACACTTCGCTGAATTGCGAATCTGCCGCATTTTGCGGCAGTTTGTTTATTGCCAGTTGGAATAAGAAAGGACTTCATGAAACGTCTGCTGCTAACTGCGGTTCTCGCCGTACTGATGATCGCCGAAGTTCACGCCGAGTCCTTCACTATCTCTGATATTCGTGTCAACGGGCTCCAGCGGGTTTCCGCCGGCAGTGTGTTTGGTGCGCTACCGCTGAACGTGGGTGAGGTAGCGGATGACCGCCGTTTGGTGGAATCCACTCGTGCGTTGTTCAAAACCGGGTTCTTTCAGGATATCCAACTGGGGCGTGATGGCAATGTGCTTGTCATTACGGTTGTCGAGCGTCCTTCCGTCTCTAGCATCACGATTGACGGTAACAAGGCGATCTCCACTGATGACCTGATGAAAGGTCTGAAGCAATCAGGCCTGGCTGAAGGTGAAATCTTCCAGCGTGCCACCCTTGAAGGTGTGCGTAACGAGCTGCAACGTCAGTATGTTGCCCAGGGCCGCTATTCGGCGACCGTAGACACCGAAGTGGTGCCCGAGCCGCGTAACCGCGTTGCCTTGAAGGTCAACATCAACGAAGGCACCGTTGCTTCTATCCAGCACATCAACGTGGTGGGTAACACGGTCTTCCCTGAAGCCGACCTGGTTGATCTTTTCGAGCTGAAAACCACCAACTGGTTGTCGTTCTTCAAGAACGATGACAAGTATGCGCGTGAAAAGCTGTCGGGTGACCTGGAGCGTCTGCGCTCCTACTACCTCGATCGCGGCTATATCAACATGGATATTGCCTCGACTCAGGTTTCGATCACGCCTGACAAGAAAAACGTCTACATCACGGTCAACGTGAACGAAGGCGAAAAATACAACGTAGGCGAAGTGAAGCTTAGCGGTGACCTCAAGGTCCCAGAAGATCAGATCAAGTCGCTGCTGTTGGTTCAGCCAGGCCAGGTGTTCTCGCGCAAGCTGATGACCACCACCTCTGAACTGATCACCCGCCGTCTGGGTAACGAGGGCTACACCTTCGCAAACGTGAACGGCGTGCCTCAGCCAGATCCTGAAAACCACACAGTGGCCATTACGTTTGTGGTCGATCCGGGTAAGCGTGCCTACGTAAACCGTATCAATTACCGTGGCAATACCAAGTCGGCAGACGAAGTGCTGCGTCGCGAAATGCGCCAAATGGAAGGTGGCTGGGCTTCTACTTACCTGATTGACCAGTCCAAGGTTCGCCTTGAGCGTCTGGGCTTCTTCAAGGAAGTGAACGTTGAGACTCCGGCAGTGCCAGGCACTGACGACCAGGTTGATGTGAACTACGCCGTTGAAGAACAAGCCTCGGGTTCGATCACTGCCAGCGTCGGTTTTGCTCAGAGCGCAGGTTTGATCCTGGGTGGCTCGATTACTCAGAACAACTTCCTGGGTACAGGTAACAAGGTCAGCATTGGCCTGACCCGCAGCGAATACCAAAGCCGTTACAACTTCAGCTACGTTGACCCGTACTGGACTGCCGATGGTGTGAGCCTGGGTTACAACGTTTTCTATCGCACCACTGACTACAAAGAGCTGGACGTTGACGTAGCCAACTATTCGGTCGACAGCCTGGGTGCTGGTGTGACCATGGGTTACCCGATCAGCGATACTTCGCGTCTGACCTACGGTCTGACCGTACAGCAGGATGAAATCAGCACCGGTCGTTACACCGTTGACGAGATTTTCGACTTCGTAAACCGTGAAGGCGACAAATACCTCAACTTCAAGGCGTCGGTTGGCTGGTCTGAATCGACTCTGAACAAGGGCGTATTGCCAACACGCGGCAGCTCGCAAAGCTTGGTACTGGAAAGCACCATTCCTGGCAGCGACCTGCAGTTCTACAAACTGGACTATCGTGCACAGCTGTTCCAGCCGTTGACCGACACCTACACCATGCGTCTGCACACAGAATTGGGCTATGGTGATGGTTACGGTTCGACCGAAGGTCTGCCGTTCTACGAGAACTACTACGCCGGTGGTTTCAACTCGGTACGTGGTTTCAAAGACAGTACCCTGGGCCCGCGCAGTACGCCAAGCACTGGCAAGAACCCTGGCACCATCGCCGATCCGGATCAAGATCCGCTACCGTTCGGTGGTAACGTGCTGATCCAGGGGGGTGTAGAGGTTCTCTTCCCTATGCCGTTTGTGAAAGATCAACGTTCCCTGCGCACCTCCGTATTTTGGGATGTGGGTAACGTGTTCGACACCAACTGCAAAGGCGAAACCAAAGATTGCGACATCAGCTTTAGCAATATGGCCAGTTCTGTCGGTGTTGGTGTGACTTGGGTGACTGCGCTTGGCCCGCTGAGCTTCAGTTTGGCCATGCCAGTCAAAAAACCGAATGACGCAGACACTCAAGTGTTCCAATTCTCCCTCGGCCAGACTTTCTAAAAGCCTGACTTTAGATACAGACAACGGATTTTTTAGGGGTGCATCGTGCGTAAGTTGACTCAATTGGTTCTCCTGGCTTCGCTGTTGGCAGCAGGTCCAGCTTTTGCTGACATGAAAATTGCTGTGCTGAACTACCAAATGGCACTGCTTGAATCAGACGCTGCCAAGCGTTATGCAGTGGATGCCGAGAAGAAGTTCGGTCCTCAACTGACCAAGCTTAAGTCCTTGGAAAGCAGTGCCAAGGGTATTCAGGACCGTCTGGTAAGCGGTGGCGACAAAATGCAGCAGGGCGAGCGTGAGCGTCTTGAGCTTGAATTCAAGCAAAAGGCTCGTGACTTCCAGTTCCAGTCCAAAGAACTGAACGAAGCCAAAGCTGTTGCTGACCGTGAAATGCTGAAACAGCTGAAGCCAAAACTGGACAGCGCTGTTGAAGAAGTCATCAAGAAAGGCGCCTTTGACCTGGTGTTCGAGCGTGGCGCTGTGATTGATGTTAAGCCGCAGTACGACATCACTCGCCAAGTCATCGAGCGCATGAACCAGCTGAAGTAATTATGACCGCGACTATAAAACTCGGCCAATTGGCCGAGTTCCTCGCAGCCACCTTGCGTGGCTCTGCGGAGAAAGAAATTACTGGGCTGGCCACTTTACAAGAGGCTGGCCCAGCTCAGTTGAGCTTTCTGGCTAATCCCCACTACCGTAAATACCTCGTCGATTGCCAGGCAGGAGCTGTATTGCTCAAGGCTGGGGACGCTGAGGAGTACGCTGGGGATGCGCTGGTTGTGCCTGATCCTTATTTGGCCTATGCCCGAATTTCCCATTTGTTCGATCCCAAACCCAAAGCGGCTGCCGGGATTCATCCGACGGCTGTGATTGCGGATGATGCGGTGGTCGATCCTTTGGCCAGTGTTGGTGCATTTGTGGTGATTGAGAGCGGTGCTCGAATCGCGGCGGGTGTCACCCTGGGCGCGCATTGCTTTATCGGTGCTCGTAGCTCGATCGGTGAAGGCGGTTGGCTGGCCCCTCGCGTGACCCTGTATCACGATGTGCATATTGGCAAGCGTGTGGTTATTCAATCAGGCGCTGTGCTGGGTGGCGAAGGTTTTGGTTTCGCCAACGAAAAAGGTGTCTGGCAAAAAATTGCCCAGATTGGTGGCGTCACCTTGGGTGATGATGTCGAAATTGGCGTTAACACCGCCATCGACCGTGGCGCCCTGGCCGACACAATCATCGGTAATGGCGTCAAGCTGGATAACCAGATCCAAATCGCGCACAACGTTCAAATTGGTGACCATACGGCGATGGCCGCCTGTGTGGGGATCTCCGGCAGCACTAAAATCGGCAAGCATTGCATGCTGGCAGGTGGTGTTGGTTTGGTAGGTCACATTGAAGTTTGTGACAACGTGTTCTTGACTGGCATGACGATGGTGACTCATTCGATCACCGAGCCGGGAGCCTATTCCTCCGGTACTGCCATGCAGCCGGCTGCCGAGTGGCGCAAAAGTGCGGCACGTATTCGTCAGTTGGATGACATTGCAAGACGGCTAAAACATCTGGAAAAGCGCGTTGGGGAAGTGACCCCGAACGGTAAAGCTTCTTCAGAGGGCTAGTACATTTTCCATATCAAGCATGCATAGCCACTGGTTTGCTTCCTTGATTTGCTAGAGGAGCGCGCCTTAGTCGCGCGCGCCCAATCTTTATTACAGGCTTCCCCACGAAATGATGGACATCAACGAGATTCGCGAATATCTGCCCCACCGTTACCCTTTCCTGCTGGTGGACCGGGTGGTGGATCTGGATGTCGAGAACAAGCGCATTCGTGCCTACAAGAATGTCAGCATCAACGAACCTTTCTTCAATGGTCACTTCCCGGCGCACCCGATCATGCCCGGTGTATTGATCATTGAAGCCATGGCTCAGGCCGCTGGCATTCTGGGTTTCAAGATGCTGGATGTTAAACCCGCGGACGGCACACTCTATTATTTCGTAGGTTCTGACAAACTGCGTTTCCGCCAGCCCGTGCTGCCAGGCGACCAGTTGATCCTTGAAGCCAAGTTTCTGAGCTGCAAACGCTCTATCTGGAAATTCGAGTGCCAGGCATCGGTTGATGGCAAGCCGGTGTGCTCGGCTGAAATTATCTGTGCGGAACGCAAACTATGAGTTTGATTGACCCTCGCGCAATCATCGATCCGACGGCCATATTGGCCGACGACGTCGAGGTCGGCCCGTGGTCGATCGTCGGCGCAGGTGTGGAAATCGGCGAGGGGACTGTGATTGGGCCGCATGTGATTCTCAAAGGCCCAACCAGGATCGGTAAACACAATCGCATCTACCAGTTTTCTTCGGTAGGCGAGGACACACCTGATCTGAAGTACAAGGGCGAAGAAACGCGCCTGGTGATCGGTGACCATAACGTGATTCGTGAAGGGGTCACCATTCATCGTGGCACGATCCAGGACCGGTCCGAAACCACCCTGGGCGATCACAACCTGGTCATGGCTTATGCCCACATCGGGCATGACAGCGTAATCGGCAATCACTGCATTCTGGTCAATAACGCCGCGTTGGCGGGTCATGTGCATATGGGTGATTGGGCGATTCTGTCGGGTTTTACGCTCGTCCATCAGTTCTGCCGTATTGGCGCGCACAGCTTTTCGGGCATGGGCACTGCTATTGGCAAGGACGTTCCGGCGTTTGTGACCGTGTTTGGCAGCCCTGCCGAGGCGCGCAGCATGAACTTTGAAGGCATGCGTCGCCGGGGGTTCAGTGACGAAGCCATTCATGCCCTGCGTCGTGCTTACAAAGTGGTTTATCGACAAGGTCTGACAGTTGAACAGGCACTTGCCGAACTCGCCGAGCCTGCTGTGCAATTTCCTGAAGTGGCCATGTTCGTCGAATCTATCCGTTCCTCCACTCGCGGCATTACGCGCTAGTCATGGCTAGATTGCGTATTGCGTTGGTGGCAGGCGAAGCCTCCGGTGACATTCTGGGGTCAGGGCTGATGCGAGCGCTTAAAGCTCGGCATCCTGATATCGAATTTATCGGTGTGGGCGGGCCATTGATGGAAGCCGAGGGCATGACCTCTTACTTCCCGATGGAACGTTTATCGGTTATGGGGCTGGTTGAAGTCCTTGGCCGTTTGCGTGAGCTGCTCAAGCGGCGTAAAGCGTTGGTGCAAACGCTGATTGCTGAAAAGCCTGATGTGTTTATCGGTATCGATGCGCCTGACTTCACCCTCAATATCGAACTCCAATTGCGTCGTGCCGGGATTAAAACTGTGCACTACGTCAGCCCGTCTGTATGGGCCTGGCGTCAGAAGCGGGTGCTGAAGATTCGCGAAGGCTGCGATTTGATGCTCACGCTGTTTCCGTTTGAAGCCAAATTCTATGAAGAGAGGGGCGTTCCGGTACGATTTGTCGGGCACTCATTGGCAGATGCCATTCCGCTTGTCGCCGATCGTGCGGCTGCCCGCGCCGAGTTGGGCTTGCCTGATGGGCCGTTGGTGGCTTTGATGCCTGGTAGCCGTGGCGGCGAAGTCGGCAAGCTGGGTGGGCTGTTTTTGGATGCAGCGCAGAAAATTCGCGAGGCGCGCCCCGAAGTACGCTTTGTCCTGCCGTGCGCCAGTAATGCGCGGCGTATCCAGATTGAGCAACTGCTGGCCGACCGTGATTTGCCCGTGACCTTGCTCGATGGTCAATCACACATGGCCCTGGCCGCCTGCGATGCGGTGTTGATTGCGTCCGGAACTGCCACCCTGGAGGCGCTGCTGTACAAGCGTCCTATGGTCGTCGCTTACCGTCTTTCGTCGCTGACGTTCTGGATTCTCAAGCGTTTGGTTAAAAGCCCTTACGTGTCATTGCCCAACTTGTTGGCTCAACGGCTGCTGGTGCCTGAGTTATTGCAAGATGCAGCGACTCCCGAAGCGCTGGCTGAAACCCTGTTGCCTTTGCTGGACAGTGGCGAAGAGCAAACCCGTGGCTTCGATGAGATCCATCGAACCTTGCGTCTGGACGCCTCCAATCAGGCCGCAGACGCGGTACTGGGTCTGATCGCAACATCCAAATGAGTAAAGTGAATATGCAAATCGGATTGGACTTCAATCTGGTCAATCAGGTCGACGACCTCGTTGCCGGCGTTGATGAAGTCGGTCGTGGCCCGTTATGTGGCGCAGTGGTCACAGCAGCGGTGATTCTCGACCCTGCGCGTCCTATCGCAGGGCTTAACGACTCCAAGAAGCTCACCGAGGCACGACGCGAAAAGCTCTTTGACGAAATCTGTGAAAAAGCGCTGAGCTGGCATATCGCGCGGGCTGAAGTCGAGGAAATCGACGAGCTGAATATTCTGCATGCCACGATGTTGGCCATGCAGCGCGCGGTGGAGGGGCTGAGTATTACCCCCAAGCTGGCAATGATCGACGGCAATCGCTGCCCCAAACTCGCGATGCCGGCTGAGGCGGTGGTCAAAGGCGATAGTAAAGTGCCTGCAATTGCAGCCGCCTCAATTCTGGCTAAGGTCAGCCGTGATCGCGAGATGGCAGCCTACGAGCTGCAATATCCTGGCTACGGGATTGGCGGTCACAAAGGCTATCCGACGACCGTCCATCTGGAAGCGCTTGAGCGACTGGGGCCTACACCGATTCATCGGCGATCGTTTGGTCCGGTTCGCCGCGCCTATGAGGCCCTTGAAGGGCTTGCCAAGGTTTAGCCGCAAGGCTGATGTTTTTGCCAAGGCCCGGTACAATCCGGGCCTTGTTGTTTCCCAAAGCTTATAGACAGGATCACCATGCCGGCTTCATTCGTTCACCTGCGCCTGCACACTGAATACTCCCTGGTCGATGGCCTGGTGCGGATCAAACCGCTGATCAAAACCCTCGCCGGCATGAACATGCCTGCCGTGGCGGTGACCGATCAGAACAACATGTGCTCCCTCGTCAAATTTTATAAAGCGGCAATGGGCGGCGGGATCAAGCCGATTTGCGGCGCTGACCTGTGGCTGTCGAACAAAGACCCGGACAACCCGTTGAGCCGTATCAGCCTGTTGGCGATGAATGCCGTGGGTTATCGCAACCTGACAGAGCTGATTTCGCGTGGCTTTATCGACGGCCAGCGCAACGGTCAGGTGATTATCGAGCGCGAGTGGGTGGCGCAAGCCGCTGAAGGTTTGATCATGCTCTCGGCGGCCAAAGAGGGTGAAATCGGCCTTGCCCTGATCAGTGGTAACGTCGAAGAAGCGCAGGTACTGGCCCGTGAATGGATGGCGGTGTTCCCGGATCGTTTTTACCTGGAAGTACAGCGCACCAAGCGTCCCAATGACGAAGAGCATCTGCATGCGGCTGTGGCGCTGGCCGACGCAATCGGCGCGCCATTGGTGGCCACCAACGATGTGCGCTTCCTCAAGCAGCAGGATTTCGAAGCCCACGAGACTCGCGTGTGCATTGGCGAAGGTCGAGCCCTTGATGACCCGCGGCGCTCCAAAAACTACAGCGATCAGCAGTACCTCAAAAGCGCCGAGGAAATGGCCGAGCTGTTCAGTGACTTGCCCGAGGCGCTGGAGAACTCGGTCGAAATCGCCAAGCGCTGCAACATTGAGGTGAAGCTGGGGACTCACTTCCTGCCCAACTTCCCGATTCCCGATGGCATGACCATCGATGAGTATTTCCGCAAAGTGTCGTTTGATGGCCTGGAGGAGCGTCTCAACGTCCTGCTTCCCAAAGACACCACCGAGGATTACGACGCCAAGCGTCAGGTGTACGTAGATCGACTGAATTTCGAGCTGGATATCATCATCCAGATGGGATTTCCCGGTTACTTCCTGATCGTAATGGACTTTATCCAGTGGGCTAAAAGCAACGGCGTACCGGTGGGGCCGGGCCGGGGATCGGGTGCCGGATCGCTGGTGGCTTATGTGCAGAAGATTACTGACCTTGATCCGCTGGAATACGACCTGCTGTTCGAGCGATTCCTTAACCCGGAACGGGTATCGATGCCCGACTTCGACGTCGACTTCTGTATGGATGGTCGCGACCGGGTCATTGAATATGTGGCCGAGAAGTACGGTCGCAACGCGGTAAGCCAGATCATCACCTTTGGTTCGATGGCGGCGAAGGCGGTAATCCGCGACGTGGCGCGGGTTCAAGGCAAGTCTTATGGCTTGGCGGATCGTCTGTCGAAGATGATTCCGTTTGAAGTCGGCATGACCCTCGAAAAAGCATACGAGCAGGAAGAGATCCTGCGCGACTTTATCAAGGTCGATGAAGAAGCCGCCGAAATCTGGGAAATGGCGCGCAAGCTTGAGGGCGTTGTGCGTAACGTGGGTAAGCACGCCGGTGGTGTGGTTATTGCGCCGACCAAACTCACTGACTTTTCGCCGATTTACTGCGACGAAGAGGGCGGCGGTCTGGTGACCCAGTTTGACAAGGATGACGTTGAGTCGGCAGGACTGGTGAAGTTCGACTTCCTGGGGCTGCGGACCCTGACCGTTATCGACTGGGCACTGAAAACCATCAACCGCGATCGTGCCAAGGTCAATGAAGCGCCGCTGGACATCGCCTTCATTCCGCTGGACGACAAACCGACTTATCAGTTGCTGCAAAAGGCTGAGACCACTGCGGTGTTCCAGCTTGAGTCGCGCGGCATGAAAGAGCTGATCAAAAAGCTCAAGCCCGACTGCCTGGAAGACTTGATCGCCCTGGTGGCCCTGTTCCGTCCTGGGCCTCTGCAATCAGGCATGGTTGACGACTTCATCAATCGTAAGCATGGCCGCGCCGAACTGGCGTACCCGCACTCTGATTATCAGTACGAAGGGCTCAAGCCGGTATTGGCGCCGACGTACGGCATTATTCTGTATCAAGAACAGGTGATGCAGATTGCGCAGGTCATGGCCGGTTATACCCTCGGCGGCGCTGACATGCTGCGTCGAGCCATGGGTAAGAAAAAACCCGAAGAAATGGCCAAGCAGCGCGGCGGTTTCATCGAAGGGTGTGGCAACAACAATATTGATGCTGATCTGGCCGGTAACATTTTCGACCTGGTAGAGAAATTCGCCGGTTACGGCTTTAACAAATCCCACTCCGCCGCCTACGGACTGGTGTCGTACCAGACGGCTTGGCTGAAAACCCATTACCCGGCGCCGTTCATGGCCGCGGTACTGTCGGCGGATATGCACAACACCGACAAGGTTGTGACCTTGATCGAAGAAATTCGCACCATGAAGCTGCGTCTTGACGCGCCGGATGTGAATGCTTCGGAGTTCAAGTTCACCGTTAACGATGAAGGTCGCATCATTTATGGCCTGGGTGCGATCAAAGGGGTAGGTGAGGGGCCGGTTGAGGCCATTACCGAAGCGCGCAAGGACGGTCCGTTTACGGACTTGTTCGATTTCTGCGCACGTGTCGATCTTAAACGTATCAATAAGCGCACCCTGGACGGTTTGATCCGCAGCGGTGCACTGGATCGTCTGGGGCCTTACTTCCATGACGAACCCAAGGCTTATCAAGCGCACATTGACCAGAACCGTGCGGTGTTGCTCACGGCGATGGAAGAGGCGATCAAGGCGGCAGAGCAAACAGCGAGAACCCATGACAGCGGGCATGCCGATTTGTTCGGCGGGCTGTTTGTCGAGGAAGATGCGGATGTCTACGCTAACCATCGCAATGCGAAGGAGCTGACGCTCAAAGAGCGTTTGAAGGGTGAGAAAGATACGCTTGGCCTGTACCTGACCGGCCATCCGATTGACGAGTACGAAGGTGAAATTCGCCGCTTTGCGCGTCAGCGCATCATTGACCTCAAGCCTGCGCGAGATACACAGACCGTCGCCGGCATGATCATCGCGTTACGGGTGATGAAGAACAAAAAAGGCGACAAGATGGGCTTCATCACTCTCGACGATCGTTCGGGGCGGATTGAGGCGTCGCTGTTTGCCGAGGCCTTCCATTCGGCGCAATCGTTGTTGCAGACGGATGCCATGGTTGTGGTCGAAGGCGAAGTCAGCAACGACGACTTCTCCGGTGGCTTGCGTCTGCGTGTCAAGCGCGTAATGAGCATGGAGGAAGCGCGTACCAGCCTGGCTGAAAGCCTGCGTCTGAAGGTGACGCGGACTGCACTGAAAGGGGATCAACTGCGTGTGCTGGGCGATTTGTTCAAAAAGCATCGCGGGGCGTGCCCAATCACCATGGATTACACCGGCGAAGACGCCAAGGCCATGTTGCAGTTCGGTGATACCTGGCGGATTGATCCGGCAGACAGCTTGATTCAAGCCTTGCGTGACCAGTTCGGCAAAGACAACGTCTTCCTCCAATACCGTTGACGGTCAGGGGCGATTAGCGCGCCCTGACCTCGACCTGAATTTTTAATCTCGACCTGAGAGCGCCTGTCCCTTAAGGTAGGCGCGATACAGATCAACCGGCTGCCCCAGTCAGGTTGGAATCACCAGCAAATGCTGGGCTTCGAACCCGCTGGCATGCTTTGCCGCCGACCCAAGACGGATGCTTATGAACCCGAATTTTCTTGATTTCGAACAGCCGATTGCTGACCTGCAAGCCAAAATCGAAGAGTTGCGCTTGGTCGGTAATGACAATTCGCTGAACATCAGCGATGAAATCTCTCGCCTGCAAGACAAAAGCAAAACGCTGACTGAAGATATTTTCGGCAAGCTGACCAGCTGGCAAATTGCTCGTCTGGCACGTCATCCGCGTCGTCCTTACACCCTGGACTACATCGATCACATCTTCACTGAGTTCGATGAGTTGCACGGCGACCGCCACTTCTCTGATGACGCTGCCATCGTGGGCGGTATTGCGCGTCTTGATGGTCAGCCAGTCATGGTTATCGGCCACCAGAAAGGTCGTGAAGTTCGCGAGAAGGTTCGTCGCAACTTCGGTATGCCGCGCCCTGAAGGCTATCGCAAGGCCTGCCGTCTGATGGAAATGGCAGAACGCTTCAAAATGCCGATCCTGACCTTCATTGACACCCCGGGTGCTTATCCGGGTATCGACGCAGAAGAGCGCAACCAGAGCGAAGCGATTGCCTGGAACCTGCGTGTGATGGCGCGTTTGAAAACGCCGATCATCGCTACTGTTATCGGTGAAGGGGGGTCGGGTGGTGCATTGGCGATTGGCGTTTGCGATCAACTGAACATGCTTCAGTACTCGACTTACGCAGTGATCTCGCCGGAAGGTTGTGCATCGATTCTGTGGAAGACCGCCGAAAAGGCGCCGGACGCAGCAGAAGCCATGGGCATTACTGCTGAGCGCCTCAAAGGCCTGGGTATTGTTGACAAGGTGATCACTGAGCCATTGGGCGGCGCACATCGCGACCCGGCGGCGGCGTCTGCGACCATCCGCAGCGAACTGGCATCGCAGCTGGATATGTTGAAAAAGCTGGACACCGAGACCTTGCTCAAGCGTCGTTATGACCGCCTGATGAGCTACGGCCTCTGATTCACTCTTAACGAAGATCTAATGTGGGAGCTGGTTACGCCGCGATTGCATCGCTGGCGAGCCAGCTCCCACAGGATTGTGTGATGACGAACCTATCAATCCAGCTTCTTCACGCCTTAAAATCGTGGCGCAACGCCAAGGCCTGGCACGTCGCATTTTCCGGCGGGCTTGATTCGACCGTCTTGCTGCATCTTCTGGTAAAGCTGCGCCAAACCCACTCGCTTCCCGCGTTGACTGCCGTCCATGTGCATCATGGTCTACAGGCGGCCGCTGACGCGTGGCCGGCCCATTGTCAGGCGCTGTGTGATGCGCTGAGCGTGCCATTGCAGGTGTTTCGCGTGCAGGTGCAGGCGGGCGCAAGCCTTGAGCGTGCTGCGCGGGATGCGCGTTACCAGGCGTTTGTCGCGGTTACTCAGGCTCACGAGGTGCTGCTCACGGGGCAGCACCGCGACGATCAGGCCGAAACCTTGCTGTTTCGTCTGCTGCGTGGAGCAGGGGTCAGTGGTCTGGCGGGCATGCCGCGTCAGCGAGCGCTGGGGCAGGGGCATTTGTGCCGTCCCTTGCTGGACGTTTCTCGGGCCGAGCTTGAGGCGTATGCACGCGCGAATGCATTGACCTGGGTTGAAGACCCGTCCAACGCGCAGACAGGCTTTTCGCGCAACTACTTGCGCCATGAAATCTTTCCGGCGCTGACCCGGCGCTGGCCGCAAGCAACTGCCAGCATGGCGCGTAGCGCGGCGCATTGTGCCGAGGCGCAAGGATTGCTCGATGAGCTGGCGCAACAAGATCTGGCCGGGGCGAACCCAGGCGCTGAACTTTCCTGGCTTGGGCTGCCCTCTCTGGTGCTTGCTCCGATTGCCGGGCTTTCTGCGGCGCGTCAACGCAATGCCTTGCGGTATTGGCTGGCAGCCCTCAGTCAACTGCCGGACACCGATCATTGGGCGGGCTGGAATGCCCTGCGTGACGCCCGAGACGATGCGCAACCGGTCTGGAAACTGGCCGAAGGCGAGTTGCATCGTGCGGCTGGCCGTATCTGGTGGTTGTGGGGGGACTGGTTGCGTCAGCCTGTTGCGTCCTTGTTGTGGGAGCGCCCGGACTTGCCATTGCAACTGCCGGGTAATGGCCAACTGCGTTTACTGGGAGATATTCCCGATGGCCCCCTGCGCGTGAGCTATCGTCAAGGAGGCGAGGTGATGGAGGTGGCGCAGCGTGGTCATCGTGACCTCAAGCGCTTGCTTAACGAGCGGGGTGTCCCCGGTTTTATACGTGGCAGATTGCCGCTGTTGTCGTGCAATGAGCAGTTATTGGCCGTGGCAAACCTCGATGGACTGGACCGCGACCCCCGTGGGCGTTGGCAATTGCAGTGGTTGCCAACTTCGCGAGATCAAGGTTTGAGCTGAAAGGTGCTTTCCGGTAGACTACGCTCCCTTCTTGATACAACTTCTGTAGATTCACCAGAATTGCAGATGTTGCCGATTACCAAGCAGTCTTTGCTGGGCGATTTTAAAAAAATGTATGGCTTGTATCGAACCGTTGGTTTCCTTCGGTCTGTTTCAATGCAGCAGTTTTTCGAAAGGTGCACTGTGACTAATGCTGGTGATTGGGGGCTTCGGCCTTCCTTCGCTCTCCCCGGCGGCTCTGACCGCTTTAACGCAGACTTCTAGGGTTTTTCATGACGCGCTACATCTTCGTCACGGGCGGTGTTGTTTCTTCATTGGGGAAAGGCATTGCCTCGGCTTCATTGGCAGCCATCCTGGAGGCGCGGGGACTTAAGGTCACCATGCTGAAGCTGGACCCCTACATCAACGTTGATCCGGGCACCATGAGCCCGTTCCAGCACGGCGAAGTGTTCGTCACTCACGACGGCGCCGAGACCGACCTGGACTTGGGTCACTACGAGCGGTTCATCCGCACGACCATGACCCAGAACAACAATTTCACCACGGGCCGCGTTTACGAACACGTCCTGCGCAAGGAGCGCCGTGGTGATTACCTGGGTGCTACCATCCAGGTGATTCCGCACATCACCGACGAAATCAAACGTCGGATCATCAAGGGCGCCGGCGATGCCGACGTAGCGATGGTTGAGATTGGCGGCACTGTGGGTGACATTGAGTCCCAACCGTTCCTCGAGGCAATCCGTCAGTTGCGCATCGAAGTGGGCGCCAAGCGCGCCATGCTGATGCACTTGACTCTGGTTCCGTACATTGCCACTGCTGGCGAAACGAAAACCAAACCAACGCAACACTCGGTTAAAGAATTGCGCTCCATCGGCCTGCAGCCAGACGTTCTGATCTGCCGTTCCGACCACCATGTTGATGTGTCCTCGCGTCGCAAGATCGCGCTGTTCACCAACGTTGAAGAGCGTGCAGTGATTTCGCTGGAAGACGCCGACACCATCTACAAGATCCCGGGCATGCTGCACGCTCAGGGTCTGGATGATTTCGTCGTTGAACGTTTTGGCTTGCAATGCAACAGCGCCGACCTGTCCGAATGGGACAAAGTGGTCGACGCCAAGCTCAACCCGGAACACGAAGTCACTATCGCCATGGTTGGCAAGTACATGGAGCTGCTGGACGCGTACAAGTCGCTGATCGAAGCGATGAGCCACGCCGGTATCTCCAACCGTACCAAGGTCAACCTGCGTTATATCGACTCTGAAGACATCGAAAACAAAGGCACTGAACTGCTTGAAGGCGCTGATGCCATTCTGGTTCCGGGCGGCTTCGGTCTGCGCGGCGTAGAAGGCAAAATCACCGCGGTTCAATATGCTCGCGAAAACAAGGTGCCTTACCTGGGTATCTGCCTGGGTATGCAAGTGGCGGTTATCGAGTTCGCACGTAATGTGCTGGGCTGGAAAGACGCTAACTCCACCGAGTTCGATCGCAGCAGCGGCCACCCGGTTGTGGGCCTGATCACTGAGTGGGAAGACGCCACCGGTGCAGTCGAAACCCGTACCGAAACCTCGGATCTGGGCGGCACCATGCGTCTGGGTGCCCAGGATTGCCAGCTTGAAGCCGGTTCCCTGGTTCACGATTGCTATGGCAAAGACGTGATTGTTGAACGTCACCGTCATCGCTATGAAGTGAACAACAACCTGCTGCCACAACTGATTGAAGCGGGCCTGAAAGTGACCGGTCGTTCCGGTGACGGTGCGCTGGTAGAAGTGGTTGAAGCGCCGGATCATCCTTGGTTCGTTGCTTGCCAGTTCCACCCGGAGTTCACCTCGACTCCACGTGATGGTCATCCGCTGTTCACGGGTTTCGTCAAAGCGGCACTGGCGCAACACGAGAAGAAGGCATAAAGCAGGGTGGCGCAAAAGATTATCCGTGTAGGCAATATCGAAATTGCCAACGACAAGCCAATGGTCTTGTTCGCTGGCATGAACGTGTTCGAAAGCCGTGATATGGCCATGCAGGTGTGCGAAGAGTACGTGTGTGTTACCGAAAAGCTCGGTATTCCTTACGTATTCAAGGCTAGTTTCGACAAGGCCAACCGTTCATCTGTCAGCTCTTGCCGTGGCCCAGGCCTCGAAGAGGGTATGCGGATTGTCCAGGACATCAAGCAAGCCTTTGGTGTGTCGGTGATTACCGACGTCCACGAGCCTGCGCAAGCAGCCGTGGTTGCAGAAGTCTGCGACATCATTCAACTGCCGGGTTTCCTGGCTCAGCTTAAGTCGCTGGATGAGTTGGTTAAGCGTTTTCCGATAATAGAAACCGCGTAACCCTCGGTTCTCCGGTAAAGTAACGCACGATTTCTCGGGCCCTCGGGCCCGGGCCTTATCGCCCGCAAGGCTGCCCGTTATTTGACCCTTGCCGGCGGTGACAAAATTTCCCTCAGCTGCGTCGTTTTCGTCAACTTTGGAGTGTTTACAACAATGGCAAAAATCGTCGACATCAAAGGTCGTGAAGTTCTCGACTCCCGTGGCAATCCCACTGTGGAAGCCGACGTGCTTCTCGACAACGGCATCATCGGCAGTGCTTGCGCTCCGTCCGGTGCTTCCACCGGCTCGCGCGAAGCGTTGGAGCTGCGTGATGGCGACAAAAGCCGTTACCTGGGCAAAGGCGTTCTGAAAGCTGTTGCCAACATCAACGGCCCGATTCGCGATTTGCTGCTGGGTAAAGACCCGGTTGATCAAAAAGCGCTGGACCACGCGATGATCGCGTTGGACGGCACTGAAAACAAAGGTTCGCTGGGCGCTAACGCGATCCTCGCTGTGTCCCTGGCGGCAGCCAAGGCTGCGGCTCAGGACCAGGACCTGCCGCTGTACGCACACATCGCCAACCTGAATGGCACGCCGGGCGTTTACTCGATGCCTGTTCCGATGATGAACATCATCAACGGTGGCGAGCACGCTGATAACAACGTCGATATCCAGGAGTTCATGGTTCAGCCGGTAGGCGCCAAGACCTTCTCCGACGCGCTGCGCATGGGCACCGAAATCTTCCATCACCTCAAAGCTGTGCTGAAGGCTCGTGGCCTGAATACCGCCGTGGGCGACGAAGGTGGTTTCGCGCCTAACCTGGCATCCAACGAAGATGCACTGAAAGTGATCTCCGAAGCGATCGCCAACGCCGGTTACACCTTGGGTACTGACGTGACCCTGGCTCTGGACTGCGCGGCCAGCGAATTCTACGAAGACGGCAAATACAACCTGTCCGGCGAAGGCCAGGTGTTCAGCTCCGAAGGTTTCGCCGAGTACCTGAAAGGTCTGACTCAGCGTTACCCGATCATCTCTATCGAAGACGGTCTGGACGAGTCTGACTGGGATGGTTGGAAAATCCTGACCGACAAAATCGGTGAGAAAGTTCAACTGGTAGGCGACGATTTGTTCGTGACCAACACCAAGATCCTGAAAGAAGGCATCGATAAAAAGATCGCCAACTCGATCCTGATCAAGTTCAACCAGATCGGCACCCTGACCGAAACGCTGGAAGCCATTCAAATGGCCAAAGCTGCTGGTTACACCGCTGTGATCTCGCACCGCTCCGGCGAAACCGAAGACTCCACCATCGCCGATCTGGCTGTGGGCACTTCGGCTGGCCAGATCAAGACCGGCTCCCTGTGCCGTTCTGACCGCGTTTCCAAGTACAACCAATTGCTGCGTATCGAAGAGCAGTTGGGTGCGAAAGCCAAGTACAACGGTCGCAACGAGTTCCGCGGCTAAGCAGTGGTTGGTAAAAAGACCACAGATCGTGTCAGAAAATTCGCCATCGCGAGTCTTTTGACACTAATCTGATGCTTATTAAGTACAAGCCTGGTTCTTCCAGGCTTTGTACTGTTAGTTGTTTACGTTTTTCGGCATGGCTGTCTTTTCACTGGATACCTGATATTCGATGCGCAGTCCCAATTGGTTGTTCCTCATTTTGCTCTTGCTTCTGGCTGGCCTGCAGTATCGACTGTGGGTGGGGAATGGGAGTTTGGCGCAGGTAACCGACCTGACCCAGCAAATCGCTGATCAACGTGCTGAAAACGAAGTGCTGCTGGAGCGTAACCGCGTGCTCGATGCGGAAGTGCTTGAGTTGAAAAAAGGCATGGAGACCGTTGAAGAACGTGCTCGCCATGAGTTGGGCATGGTGAAAGAGGGCGAGACCCTCTACCAGTTGGCCCAATGAGCTCTACATCGGCGGCCTTCTGGGCCGTGATTCCTGCCGCGGGCGTGGGTGCCCGTATGGCCGCGGACCGTCCCAAACAGTATTTGCCGTTGGGCGGGCGCAGTATTCTTGAACACAGCCTTGGCTGTTTCCTTGATCACCCTGGCCTCAAAGGGCTGGTGGTCAGTCTGGCATTCGATGATCCCTTCTGGCCGTCCTTGCAATGTGCTGCCGACCCTCGTATTGCTCGGGTTGACGGAGGCCGCGAGCGTGCGGATTCAGTATTGAACGCCTTGTTGTACTTGCATGCGCAGGGTGCCGACGATGAGGATTGGGTGTTGGTGCACGATGCTGCACGGCCCAACCTGGCGCGTGATGATCTGGACAAGTTGCTCAGTGAATTGGTAGACGACCCGGTGGGTGGTTTGCTGGCAGTACCGGCTCGCGACACACTCAAACGCGTAGATAAAAATGGCCGGGCGGTCGAAACCGTCGATCGTAGCTCGATCTGGCAGGCTTATACGCCGCAGATGTTCCGACTGGGGGCATTGCATCGAGCTTTGGCTGACAGTCTGGTGGCTGATGCGAACATCACGGATGAATCGTCCGCCATGGAATGGGCAGGTTTGGCTCCACGCCTGATCGAAGGCCGTTCGGACAATATCAAAGTCACCCGCCCCGAAGACCTTGAGTGGCTACGGCTGCGCTGGGCCAATCGCTGAGCGCCTGTTTTTGCACACTGCATCGCGCCGAAAACTGTGCAGGGGCAAGCGTGCTCCTGCCGATTTTTGATCACACCCAATACTCCTCCCGCTTGGCCAACCCTTCCTTCAGGTAATCCACCAGCTTTCTGACTTTGGGCGACAAATGCCGTTGTTGCGGGTACAACCCCCAGACGGCGGTATTGGGCGGTTGATGCGCGTCGAGCAGCGACACCAAGGCTCCGGTCTTTAAATGTTCCAGTACGTAATAGTCCGGTAACTGACACAAGCCGACGCCTTGCAGTGCTGCGTCGAGTACCGCTTGCCCGCTATTACAGCGCCAATTGCCCTGTACCCGTTGCGAAAATTCTCGTCCATCCTGCTCCAGTTGCCAGATGTCCGAGCTGCCAATGAGGCAGTTGTGGCGGCTCAATTCCGACAAGCTGTGGGGGCGCCCGTAATGTTCCAGATAGGACGGCGACGCGCACAGGTACATGCGTCGGGGTGCCAGGCGGGTCGCAACCAGCCTTGAATCCTGGAGTCGGCCTAGCCGAATCGCCAGGTCAAGGCTTTCGTGCACCAAGTCCAAGGGGCGATTGCTCAGCTCAATGTCGACCCGCAATTGTGGGTACAAGCCCATAAAGCGCGTCACCAGCGGCACGATAAAACGTTCGCCGTAGGCCACTGCGCAGGTCATGCGCAGCATGCCTTTGGGTTCGCTGGTCAAGTCGCCGATGGCCCTCAGCGCTTCTTCGCGACCGTCTTGCAAGCGTTGGCAATGCTGCAAAAAGGTTTGTCCGGCTTCAGTCAGTGTCACCCTTCGGGTGCTGCGGTAGAACAGGCGAGTTTGCAGGCGCTCTTCAAGACGGACAACCTGACGGCTGATGTGTGAAGACGACACCCCTAGGCTTTCGGCTGCGGCCGTGAACTGACCTCGCTCGGCCACAGCCACAAATTCGTCTATACCTTCCCAGCGGTTCTCGTTCACGGTTGATTGTCCCTGCAGAGCAATAATGTTTTGCTTTTGCCTGGATTATTAATCACTCAGCGCTGATTTACACTCGGCGTCTTGTTTTTACTTTGCTGGAGACGATGCATGATCAAGTCACGTGCTGCCGTAGCATTCGAGGCCAAAAAGCCGCTGGAAATCGTAGAAGTAGACGTTGCCATGCCCAAGGCGGGCGAAGTGCTGTTGCGTGTCGTGGCTTCGGGTGTTTGCCACACCGACGCCTACACCTTGTCGGGTGCGGATCCGGAAGGCATCTTTCCATCGATTCTGGGCCATGAAGGTGGCGCAATTGTTGAGGCCATCGGCGAAGGCGTGACCTCAGTTGCCGTGGGTGACCATGTGATCCCGCTGTACACCCCGGAATGCCGTCAGTGCAAATTCTGCCTGTCGGGCAAGACCAACCTGTGTCAGGCCATTCGCTCCACTCAGGGCAAAGGCTTGATGCCTGACGGCACTACGCGCTTCTCTTACAAAGGTCAGCCAATCTTCCACTACATGGGCACTTCGACGTTCTCCGAGTACACCGTGCTTCCGGAAATTTCCGTCGCCAAGATTCAAAAGCAAGCGCCGCTGGAAAAAGTCTGCCTGCTGGG
Organism: Pseudomonas sp. NPDC096917; assembly: GCF_044762555.1. Lineage (NCBI taxonomy): Bacteria > Pseudomonadati > Pseudomonadota > Gammaproteobacteria > Pseudomonadales > Pseudomonadaceae > Pseudomonas > Pseudomonas sp. NPDC096917. The sequence goes on from NZ_JBIWEO010000007.1 coordinate 62,283, forward strand.
TTGCGGCGTGACCACTGGCATTGGTGCAGTGATCAACACCGCCAAGGTCAAGCCGGGCGACACTGTGGCTATCTTCGGTCTGGGCGGCATTGGCCTGTCAGCCGTGATCGGCGCCGTAAAAGCCAAGGCGGCGCGGATTATTGCCATCGACATCAACCCGGCCAAGTTTGAGATCGCCAAACAACTGGGCGCGACAGACTGCGTAAACCCGAAAGACTTTGATCGCCCGATTCAAGAAGTGATCGTCGACATGACCGACGGCGGTGTTGATTTCTCCTTCGAGTGCATCGGCAATGTGCAGTTGATGCGTGCGGCGTTGGAGTGCTGCCATAAAGGGTGGGGTGAGTCGGTGATCATCGGCGTTGCCGGTGCCGGCCAGGAAATCTCGACCCGTCCGTTCCAACTGGTTACCGGTCGCGTCTGGCGCGGTTCGGCGTTCGGTGGCGTGCGCGGTCGCACTGAGTTACCAAGCTATGTCGACATGGCGCAAACCGGCGAGATCCCGCTCGATACATTCATCACCCACACCATGGGCCTGGAAGACATCAACAAGGCATTCGACCTGATGCATGAAGGTAAAAGCATTCGTACTGTCATCCATTTCTGACGAATAGCGGCAAGACGAGATAAGCCCAAACACTGACCCTACAAAGGGTTGGCATTGGGCTTTTAACTTCAAGCCAGGAGCTGCCCTTATGCCTTTGACAAACATTTCTTGCCAGAAAAGCTTCGGTGGCTGGCACAAGCGTTATACGCATCGCTCTGAAGTGCTGGGCTGTGACATGGTATTTGCCGTGTATCTGCCGCCGCAGGCCGAGCAGGGCGCAACGCTGCCTGTGTTGTACTGGTTGTCGGGGCTGACCTGCACCGACGAAAACTTCATGCACAAGGCTGGCGCCATGAAGATGGCCGCCGAGCTGGGCCTGATTATTGTGTGCCCGGACACCAGCCCGCGCGGCGAGGGGGTGCCGGATGATCCGAATGCGGCCTGGGATTTTGGTCTGGGCGCAGGTTTTTACCTGAACGCGACCCAGCAACCCTGGGCTCAGCATTACCGCATGCACGATTACGTGGTGCAGGAGCTGCCGGCGTTGGTCGAAGCGCATTTTCCAGCGTCGCAAAAACGCGGAATCAGCGGCCATTCCATGGGCGGGCACGGTGCGCTGGTGTGTGCCTTGCGTAATCCGGGGCGCTATCAGTCGGTATCGGCCTTTGCACCGATCAGCAACCCGATGGATTGCCCTTGGGGGCAAAAAGCGTTCTCCCAATATTTGGGCGAAGAACGTGCGCGCTGGCGTGAGTGGGATGCGTGTGTGTTGATCAGTGAGGCCCGTGAAAAGCTGCCGTTGCTGGTGGACCAAGGCGACAGGGACGACTTTTTAGCCGTCCAGCTCAAGCCTGAAGCCTTGCAACAAGCGGCCAAACTGGCCGGTCACCCGCTGACCTTGCGTCTGCAACCGGGCTATGACCATAGCTATTTCTTCATCGCCAGCTTTATAGATGATCACTTGCGTCATCACGCTCGTGCACTAAGCGCCTAACAGCGGCCAAAGTAGGTAGAATCACGCCCTGACTTAATCGGGGCGTTTTTTTATGCGTATTGGCCACGGCTATGATGTGCACTGTTTTGCTGAAGGCGATTTTATAACCCTAGGCGGCGTGCGTATTGCACATAAATTCGGGCTGTTGGCCCACTCTGATGGCGATGTGCTTTTGCACGCGCTCAGCGATGCACTGCTGGGCGCGGCGGCACTGGGCGACATCGGCAAACATTTTCCGGACACCGACCCGCAATTCAAGGGCGCAGATAGCCGCGTTTTGTTGCGCCATGTCGTGGGTCTGATCCACGCCAAGGGCTGGAAAGTCGGCAATGTCGACAACACCATCATTGCTCAGGCGCCAAAAATGGCGCCGCATATCGAAACGATGCGTGCGCTGATAGCGGCGGATCTTGAGGTTGATTTGGATCAGGTAAACGTAAAAGCCACCACCACTGAAAAACTCGGTTTTGTGGGCCGCGAAGAAGGCATCGCAGTGCACGCCATTGCGTTGTTGGTTCGCGCATGAACGAGCGTGATCTGCTGGGGCCGACCGCTTACGGCGAGCCATTGGGCACCGCGGTGCTCAAGGCCACGGCCGAGGATTTTCAAGTTGACGAAGTGCTTGATATTCCGCTGTCCGGCGATGGCGAGCATCTGTGGTTGTGGGTCGAAAAGCGTGGCCTGAACACTGAAGAAGCGGCGCGGCGTATTGCCAAGGCCGCGGGTGTGCCGTTGCGTACGGTGAGTTACGCAGGCTTGAAAGACCGCCAGGCGCTGACCCGTCAATGGTTCAGTGTGCAACTGCCGGGTAAGGCTGATCCCGACCTGTCGGGTGCTGAAAACGACACGCTTAAAATTCTCAAGACATCCCGTCACAAGCGCAAATTGCAGCGCGGCGCCCACGCTGCCAACGGTTTCACGTTGCGTCTCACCCAATTGGCCGCTGACAAAGACGCGTTGCAACAGCGCCTGGAACTGATCGCCAAGCAGGGCGTGCCAAACTATTTCGGCACGCAGCGTTTTGGCTGGCAGGGCGGCAATTTGGGCGAGGCACGCGATTACGCGGCACGTAAAGCCCTGCCTGAGCAGCGCAATGTGCGTTCGCGCCTGCTATCCACCGCCCGCAGCTACCTGTTTAACCAAGTGTTGGCAGCCCGTGTGGCCGATGGCTCTTGGCAGCGTGCGCAGGTGGGCGATTTGCTGGCGTTCACCGACAGCCGCAGTTTTTTCCCGGCGGGCGAAGCTGAGTGCAGCGACCCGCGTTTGGCTATTCTTGATCTTCACCCCACTGGCCCTCAGTGGGGCGAGGGTGAGTCACCGACTACCGGTGCAACCCAGGCGCTGGAGCAGTCGATTGCCGAGCGCGAAGCTGATTTGCGCGACTGGTTGGTTCGAGCGGGAATGAGCCATGAGCGACGCATCCTGCGGCTGCCCATTGGCCGATTGACGTGGCATTATCCGCAACCAGATATTTTGCAACTGGAATTTGTACTGCCGGCCGGATGCTTCGCCACTGTTCTGGTGCGCGAACTTGTTGATCTGGTGTCTTTGGGTCAAACGGACAGCCTATGCGTATTCTGATTTCAAACGATGATGGGGTCACCGCCCCGGGGATTGCCGCGCTTTATGGCGCATTGGCCGATTACTGTGAATGCGTGGTGATTGCTCCCGAGCAAGACAAAAGTGGCGCGAGCAGCTCGCTGACGCTGGACCGTCCCCTGCATCCGCACACCCTGGCCAATGGCTTTATCAGCATCAATGGCACTCCCACCGACTGCGTACACCTTGGTCTTAACGGATTGTTGGCACAGCAGCCGAACATGGTGGTTTCAGGGATCAATCTGGGCGCCAATCTGGGCGATGACGTGCTGTATTCGGGCACGGTAGCAGCGGCGCTTGAAGGGCGTTTTCTGGAGCGCCCTTCGTTTGCTTTTTCGCTGGTGTCGCGTCAGGTCGATAACCTGCCGACCGCCGCGTATTTTGCCCGCAAGCTGGTCGAAGCCCATCCTTTGCTCGATCTGCCGCCGCGCACGGTGCTCAACGTAAATATCCCTAACTTGCCGCTGGAGAACATCCGCGGAATCCAGCTGACCCGCCTGGGGCATCGCGCGCGCGCAGCCGCCCCGGTTCGTGTTGTTGACCCGCGCGGCAAGGCCGGTTACTGGATTGCTGCGGCTGGCGATGCCGAAGACGGTGGGCCGGGCACCGATTTCCATGCGGTGATGCAAGGTTATGTGTCGATCACGCCGTTGCAACTGGATCGCACCTTCAGCGATGCGTTCAAAAGTCTTGATGGCTGGCTGGAGGGCTTGGGCTGATGGGGCGTGAGCAGGATGGCCTGATGCATCGCGGCATTGGCATGACTTCCGAACGTACTCGTGAGCGTCTGATTCAGCGCCTGCGTGAAGAGGGCATCGTTAACCAGAATGTGCTTGAAGTCATTCGTCGCACACCTCGTCACCTGTTTGTTGACGAGGCACTGGCACACCGGGCTTATGAAGACACGGCGCTGCCGATTGGCAATAACCAGACCATTTCCCAGCCTTATATGGTGGCGCGCATGAGCGAGCTGCTACTTGAGGATGGCCCACTGGACAAGGTCATGGAGATCGGCACTGGCTCGGGCTACCAGACGGCTGTGCTGTCGCAGTTGGTTGAGCGGATCTTCTCGGTCGAGCGAATCAAGGTGTTGCAAGATCGGGCCAAAGAGCGGCTGCTCGAACTCAACCTGCGCAACGTGGTCTTCCGCTGGGGAGATGGCTGGGAAGGCTGGCCAGCGCTGGCACCTTACAACGGCATTATCGTGACCGCTGTGGCCACAGATGTTCCCCAGGCATTGCTTGATCAACTGGCACCTGGCGGCCGCCTGGTGATTCCAGTCGGTGCGGGCGATGTTCAACAGTTGATGGTGATCGTGCGCGAAGATCACGGTTTTGCCCGGCGGGTGATTGGCAATGTGCGCTTTGTGCCACTGCTCAATGGGCCGCTGGCCTGAATCTTTAGATCGGCCTGGATGAATTATAAGACCGGGTACGGGTCATACAGCCCAGCGGGCAGGCCATGCCCAGCATTTGTTTGGCGTTAAACAATGCGTTTATGAGTTGGCTTTGCGAACTGTAAAGCTGCGCAGGCCAGTTATACTTGCGCCCATCGAGGGCCGTTACTGGCATTTTAATTTTTAGCCATCTTCAAAGGGAGCGGCGGGTGAGTCTCACAGTCATTACGCAGCGTATGGGCACCAAAAGCTATCAGAGACTCGCGGTCGGTCTAGCGTTAAGTGCCGCCTTGGTTTTGCTGGCAGCGTGCTCCAGCGCATCCAAAACGAGTACAAGCACCGGTAGTCGTAATGGAGTAGCGCAGCGCCCGGCAGTGACCACTGGCCAATACGTGGTACGACGTGGCGATACCTTGTTTTCAATTGCCTTTCGCTACGGTTGGGATTGGAAGGCACTGGCCGCACGCAACAAGATCGATGCACCGTTCACGATCGTTCCAGGCCAGACCATTCGTTTTGATGGCCGCGCAGGCACTGTGCCCGCTGCGGGCTCGACCACCACTGTCGTTTCGTCTTCTGCAGGCAGCAAGACCACGGTTATCAAGCGTTCTGGCGCCACAACGACCGCACCGGCAGCCCCTGCGCCGTTGCCGGACGGGCCTGCTCCCAAAGGCTGGGGATGGCCATCTGATGGCATTTTGATAGGTAAATTTTCTTCAAACGGCAGTTTGAATAAAGGTATTGATATTGCCGGAGATTTGGGACAGCCTGTTTTAGCTGCGTCTGATGGGGCCGTTGTATACGCTGGCAGTGGATTGAGGGGCTACGGCGAATTAGTCATCATCAAACATAGCGATACCTACGTCAGTGCCTATGGTCATAACCGCAGGTTGTTGGTTCGGGAGGGGCAGCAGGTCAAGGTCGGACAGACAATTGCCGAAATGGGGTCAACTGGTACAGACCGGGTGAAACTTCACTTTGAAATTCGCCGTCAAGGTAAACCTGTAGATCCACTGCAATTCCTACCACGCCGTTGATCAGTTACCAGCCTGTTCCTGATGTAGTTAAAAGGAACAGGCTCCAGCGTTGCCAAGGATAAAGGCGATGCTTGAGCTTGAGGTCGAACTCACCAAAGGACTACAGCAATGGCTCTTAGTAAAGAAGCGCCGGGGTTTGACATCGACGATGAGGTGCTCCTTATGGACTCCAGCATCGAAAGTGACTTGATGTCAGAAGAAAATGATTCAACCCCTAGCACTCGCACCAAGTCAAAAAAAGCACCTGTTTCAAAACAGCACAAGTACATTGACTACACCCGGGCGCTTGATGCGACTCAGCTGTACCTCAATGAAATTGGCTTCTCCCCGTTACTCTCCCCTGTAGAAGAAGTTCACTATGCGCGCTTGTCGCAGAGTGGAGATCCGGCCGGGCGAAAACGCATGATTGAAAGTAACTTGCGACTGGTTGTGAAAATCGCCCGACGTTACGTCAATCGTGGGCTATCGCTGCTAGACCTGATTGAAGAGGGCAACCTGGGACTGATTCGAGCTGTCGAGAAATTCGATCCGGAACGCGGCTTCCGATTCTCGACCTACGCTACCTGGTGGATTCGCCAGACGATTGAACGGGCGATCATGAATCAAACCCGCACCATTCGTTTACCGATCCACGTTGTCAAAGAACTCAACGTCTACTTGCGAGCCGCGCGCGAACTGACGCAAAAACTCGATCACGAACCTTCCCCTGAAGAAATTGCCAATCTGCTTGAAAAGCCTGTCGCAGAGGTCAAGCGTATGCTTGGGCTCAATGAACGGGTCTCCTCGGTAGACGTTTCTTTGGGCCCCGACTCAGACAAAACACTGCTTGATACCTTGACTGACGATCGCCCCACAGACCCTTGTGAGCTGCTTCAGGACGATGATTTATCGCAGAGCATTGATCAGTGGCTGTCCGAATTGACTGATAAGCAACGTGAAGTGGTGATTCGCCGTTTCGGGCTGCGGGGTCATGAAAGCAGCACACTTGAAGATGTCGGGCTGGAGATCGGCCTGACGCGGGAACGTGTACGACAGATCCAGGTTGAGGGGCTCAAGCGGCTGCGAGAGATCCTCGAACGTAATGGCCTGTCGAGTGAGTCACTGTTTCAGTAAACGCCGTTTACTGACTAAACCCCGGATTTTTTGGTCATGCTGCTCACGTGAGTGAACAACATTGCGAATTTTCGGGGTTTTTTATGCGCGGTGTAAAACCCATGACCAGAGCGGCTGGGCGTCAGATGCTGTCGATGCCGCGTGTACTCAGGCATTTTTGCGGCGTGTTCTATTAAATTTAGGCGTTGGAAATGTCATGTCACGTACGAGGTTGAGCTTTATCAGCGAGCGGTTGTAAGCCTTTACTTACGTTTTCTGTAAGCCAACCGCGTAAGGCGTGGTCAGGAATGACTTTTTCTTACTTTATTTTTTTTATAACTTATTGAAAGTTAAAGATTTAATTATTTTACGTATCACTTTCTCGTAATAAAAATCTATAACTGGTGCGGTTGCAGCAATTTTAGAATTCTCTAGTATCTTAACTGTGTCGACGGATCGACACGGCGCTCAAGGAAGAACGCTCAGGACATTGCAGGACGCAATTCATCAGGATGATGAGAAGGAACAAAAGGGATTAGGGAAAAAATGTGGGCGGGTCAAACCGCCCCTTTTTTTGCCTGAAAAAAAGTGTTTTGGCGCATGGCTTAGGCGTGGGCCCGAATGAAAAGAAAAACGCCCAAGGCATTAATGGCCTTGGGCGTTTTGCGTTACGCGTATCGGAAAATGCGCGGGGTGATCCGGTCAGGCTTACAGCGTTGGATAGTCGATGTAGCCAACCGGGCCTTTCGCATAGAAGGTTTCAGGGTGCGCCTCATTGAGCGGTGCCCCGGCCTTCAAGCGCGCTGGCAGATCAGGGTTGGCGATAAAAGGTACGCCAAACGCGACAGCATCCGCCTTGCCTTCTGCGATCCAGGCGTTGGCGGTTTCGGCCGTGAAGCGTTCGTTGACGATGTAGGGGCCGCCAAACGCTGCCTTGAGCTGTGGGCCCAGGCTGTCCGGGCCTTCAGCCTCACGCGAGCAGATAAACGCGATACCGCGTTTGCCCAGTTCGCTGGCCACATAGCCAAAGGTTTCAGCCAGGTTTTCATCGCCCATATCGTGCAAGTCGGCACGCGGAGACAAGTGCACGCCTACCCGGCCAGCGCCCCAGACTTCGATGGCGGCATCGGTGACTTCAAGCAACAGCCGTGCACGGTTTTCTACGCTGCCACCGTACTGATCGGTACGTTTGTTAGTGCTGCTTTGCAGGAACTGATCCAGCAAGTAGCCGTTGGCGCCATGAATTTCAACGCCGTCAAAGCCTGCAGCCTTGGCGTTCTCGGCACCGGTGCGATAGGCATCGACAATGTCTGCGATCTCAGCGGTTTCCAGAGCGCGCGGTACAGGGAAATCAGCTTTAGGGCGTAACAGGCTGACCTGGCCTTTGGCTGCAATGGCGCTCGGTGCCACCGGTGCTTCACCGTTCAGGTACAGCGAGTGGGAGATACGCCCAACGTGCCACAGTTGCAAAGAGATAAGGCCACCGGCGGCATGTACCGCCTTGGTGATGTTCGTCCAGCCGCGCACTTGCTCGTCGGACCAGATGCCTGGGGTGTCCGGGTAGCCGACGCCCAAAGGGGTTACCGAAGTGGCTTCGCTCAGGATCAGCCCGGCAGATGCGCGCTGAACGTAGTATTCAGCCATCAGCGCGTTTGGAACTCGGCCTTCATCGGCACGGCAGCGGGTAAGCGGCGCCATGATGATGCGGTTAGGCAGTTCGAGATCGCCCAGCTTGATCGGATCAAAAATCGTGGTCATTTATGCAGCCCTCTCAAGGATCAGTGTGTAGCAGTGGCCAGCTCGGCATTGCCGTTCTGGCGAAAAGTAATCAGGGTGACCAGCAGCGCAAGTACTGCCAGTGCCGCAGCGGCCAATGGCACGCTGGTGAGGCCAAAACCGTGGGCAATCACACTGCCGCCTACCCAGGCGCCGAGAGCATTACCGACGTTAAAGGCACCGATGTTCAGCGTGGACACCAGGTTCGGTGCCGCTTTGCCGAAGGTCACAACGTTGACTTGCAGGGCGGGCACCGCGGCAAACGAGGCGGTGGCCCACAGGAACAGCGTGATTTCGGTTGGAATCAGCGCAACGCTGGTCCAGCTCAATACGGTCGACACCACCGCCATTGCAATGAATACGCCGATCAAGGTGGCGGACAAACGCTTGTCAGCCAATTTGCCGCCGATGATATTGCCGACGGTCAGGCCCAGGCCGATCAGCAGCAGCGTCCAGGTCACGCCAGTGGGCGATACGCCCGTCACGTCGCCGAGCAATGGCGCGACGTAGGTAAAGAGGGTGAACATCGACGCAGAAAACAGCGCGGTCATACTCAGGGAGAGCCAAATCCCAGCGCCTTTGAGCGCGGCCAGCTCGGCCCGCATATCGAGTTTTTCTTCGTCACGTTTGGCTGGCAGAAAGCGGATCAGGCCAATCAACGCCACCACACCAATCACCGTCACGGCAAAAAACGTAGAGCGCCATCCAGCTGCCTGGCCCAGAGCGGTACCCAATGGCACGCCCAACACGTTAGCCAGCGTGAGGCCGGTAAACATCAGAGCCACAGCAGACGCGCGCTTGTTGGCAGGCACCAGCCCTGCGGCCACCACCGAGCCAATGCCGAAGAACGCGCCGTGGCACAACGCCGTGATCACACGCGCAAACATCAGCACGTTGTAATCACTGGCCAGTGCGCAGAGCAGGTTGCCGACAATAAATATGCCCATCAACGCTACCAGAGCGGCCTTGCGCGGCAGCTTGGCCGTGGCCAGTGCCATAAAAGGCGCACCAATGGCCACGCCCAATGCGTAACCTGTCACTAGCCAGCCGGCGCCGGGGATAGAAACACCAAGATCAGCGGCGACATCGGGCAGCAAGCCCATGATCACAAACTCAGTGGTCCCGATGGCAAAGGCGCTGAGCGCCAGGATGAGTAGCGAGAGAGGCATGGAAATCCTTGTTAAAGCTCTTGGCTCAGTGTTGTGAGGAACGCCTGAACGGTTTCCTCATTACGTTTGAAGAAGTGCCACTGACCTACCTTTTGACTGCTGATCAAGCCCGCCCGTTGCAACGTGGCGAGATGGGCAGAAACAGTGGATTGCGACAGGCCGAAGCGTTGATCGAACTGCCCGGCACATACGCCGTGCTCAGTGCTGTGATGCTGGTCAGGAAACTCGACCTGCGGATCTTTAAGCAGGCGAATGATTTCTCGGCGTACTGGGTGTGCCAGCGCTTTTATTATTTCGTCGAGGTCGATCGGCATAGTGGCAGTGCTCAATGGTGTGTAGCGTTATATCGCGATGAAGCGAACTTTAAATCGTTATATCGCGATATACAAATATGATTTTGATCTGAAATCAGTACAAATCGGTATATCGGGTTATAACGATATTTATAGGTCGTGCTGAATAGCGGGGTGCTAAACTGCGCGACATGAATTATCTCGCACATCTGCACCTGGGTGGCCAGCGGCCAGAAGAATTACTCGGCAGCCTTTATGGCGACTTCGTAAAAGGTCGCCTGCAAGGCCAGTACAGCCCGGCGATTGAATCTGCTATCCAACTGCATCGCAGCATCGACGTCTTCACTGACGCCCACCCCTTGGTTGACCATTGCTTATCGCGCTTCACCCAAACCCGGCGCCGCTATGCAGGCATCGTGCTCGACGTATTCTTCGATCACTGCCTTGCGCGTGATTGGTCGCACTATGCCGAAGGTCCTTTAGAGCGCTTTACTACAGACTTCTACCAAGTCCTGGTCTCGCAACCCCAGCTACCCAAGCGCCTGGCGAGCATCGCCCCGCACATGGCTGCGCACGACTGGCTTGGGTCATATCGAGACTTTGGCGTACTCGAACAAGTCTTCAAAGGTATCTCGCGGCGCCTGTCGCACCCGCAAGAACTGACGGGCGCCATGCAAGACCTGCAGGCCCTTTACGAACCGCTGAGCGAAGACTTTCGAGCCTTCTACCCACAGTTACAGGCGTTTGCAGAGAAAGAAAAACGGGTGAAGCAGTAGTTTTTGATCTACCGAGAGGTCGTGACATGCTCGGTATCCTGTGGCCGCGGCCTCTGTAGCCGCTGCGGCTACAAAATGTGTGTTCACCGTGATCCCGGCTTTTGATCTACCCACGACTTCGGGATACCGTACGTGGGAGCAAGGACCTTTTTGGGGGCTTTTGGGGCTGTTTGCCAAAAGTGCCTCGCCGTAAGGGCGAAACCCGTAAAAAGCCGTTGCGCATCAATGGATATGTACACAAAGCGCCACGGCTTCGCACCCGATCGAAGCCTTGGTCAGTCAGCATTTACGATTGCTGTGCAATCGGATGTAGCCTCGCAGGCTCGGCTACTGCTAAGTAATCGGCTTGCAATCCCACCTCTTCTGCGACTTTCTCCACGTCCGCGTTTGCCGCACCCGTCACAACCCTTCCAATTGCTTGCTGAGCCTTAAACGCCAGCGCCGCACGCTCCTGTTGCTGACAAACAATCGGCTTCAGCAAATGAATCTCAACCTGCGCCTGTTCGTGAGAAAACAACCTCAACAAATGCGACAGCAGATCATCATCCCCAATAAACGGTGCTATCGCATCAGGCTCCCCATCACGCAAATAACGAATAGCCACCGGCTGCAACGACACATCACTGTCAATCGCTGCCGACAACAGCCGCCCGTGAAATGTGCGCACTGAGCGACCATCGGTCGTCGTCCCTTCAGGAAACATCAACAACGAATGCTTTTGTCGCAAATGTCCGGTCATTTGCTCGCGAATCTGCTGACTATCACCTGCACCCCGGCGAATAAACAGACTGCCGGCCTTGACCGCCAGCCATCCGGCCACGGGCCAGCCACGCACTTCTGCCTTGGACAAAAACGACAGCGGCGTCAGTTGCCCCAGTAACGCAATATCCGTCCATGACACGTGATTGCTGACCCACAACATCGGCGTTTCAGGTCGTTCGCCAAATACAGTGACCCGAAAGGGTAGGGCGTTGCTCAGGCGCTTCATGAAAAACTGCGACCAGCGCTGTCGACGGTCCATCGTGCTGTTCAGGCGCAGTTGTTCCATTAACCCGAAAACACTCGCCATGCCGAGCCCCAGGCTGACCACCGCGAGCACGCGTGCCACTCGCCCGTATCGGCGCAAGCGGCTCATCACATGGCTGCCTTGAAGTGGCGGGCATAACGCGGGCATAACTCATCACGCTTGAGCAGGATAAAAACGTCCGCTACCTGAAAGTCTTCATCCCAACACGGCTCGCCACATATCTTGGCGCCCAGGCGCATATAGGCTTTGAGCAACGGCGGCATTTCTGCGATGACGTTGGCTGGAATTTCCAGCGCCGGCAGCGGCTTTTTAGGCTCGGCACGCAAGTGCTCAGTGCACAGATAACGTTCGCGCAGACGTTGCATGATCGCTTGTGCCTGGATGCCGCCGTCTTGCATGGGAATGCTCGCGCAGCCCATCAGGTAGTGATAGTCGCCCTGATTGAGGGCCTCAGCCAATTCGCCCCACAACACCGCGATGGTGCCGCCATTGCGGTAGGCCGGATCGACACACGTACGGCCAATCTCAAGGATCGGCCCTTGCAAGTGAGCCAGGCCGTGAAGGCTGAATTCTTCTTCACTGTAAAAGTGACCGATGTTTCGCGCGGCACTGTGGTCCAGCAGGCGCGTGGTGGCGACTAACAGGCCGGTGTTGAGGTCGCGAACCCCAATGTGGTCGCAATGAGCATCGTAATCGTCTATGTCCAGACCCCGCTCTGCACTTTTCAGCTTGGCGTTTAGCTCGCCGCTGAAGACACGAAAACGCAAGGCTTGGGCCTCGCGCAAGGCCTCTGGAACAAGCAAGCGTTCTGCCTGCAGTCGGCGTTCTTGAGCGGTGTCGCGGATACGGGCGATCTGGGCCATTGCGAATCTCCGTGCAGGTATCAAGCCTGCCTTGTCGACTGAGGTGTGCAATCTCAGGCTAAGGAGCAGCAGTGTCATGACCATGACAATTGGGTGATGCTTGTATGACAGCTCATTCGGATTCAAGGAACTGGCGTTGCAGATGAGCGTCCTAACGTTGCTTAATAAAAATCCTGCCCAGACCTCTTCACTAGAGGTAATGTTCGCTCCTGTTTATCTGTCGATGAGTTTCTATGTTTAAAGCGTTTTTATCTTCCATCTGCGCCCTGTTGTTGACCTTGGGTGTGAGCCTGACTGCTCAGGCCAATTGGTACCTGGACGGTGAGTCATCCCGTCTTGCATTTATCACCACGCAAAATGCCAATGTCGCGAACATGCACCGTTTTTTGGTGTTGCACGGCAAAGTGGACCGCAAGGGACAGGCGCAATTGCGTATCGAAATGGACTCGGTCAACAGTGCGGTGCCTTTGCGCGATGAGCGTATGCGCGATCAGTTGTTTGATTTCAAGCACTTCCCTGAGGCGCAAATTACCGCGCAAATAAACCTGCAACCCATCAATGACCTTGCGCCTGGCGCGCAACTGGAGTTGCACTTGCCGGTGACTGTCCATTTGCGTGACAAGCAGCACACCTATGAGGCTGAACTGTTGGCGACGCGTCTGGACGAACATCGTTTTCAAGTCGTGACCCTGGAGCCCCTGATGTTGCAAGCCGAAGACTTTGGCTTGCAGCCAGAACTTGAAAGCCTGCGTAAATTGGCCGGATTGTCGGCTATCAGTTTTTCAGTGCCGGTGAGTGCGGTGCTGATTTTCACGGCCCGCTGATATGGCTGGCGCAGTGTTTCCATGGCGTAGCGCCAACCAGTTCGAATTGCTGATTGATGGGCCGACATTTTTCCCGCGCATGCTGGCAGCCATCGATCAGGCGCAAACACACATTGATGTTGAGCTCTATCTGGTAGAAGCCGGAAGCTGCGCTGAAACCATCGTCCATGCGCTGGAGCAAGCGGCCCGGCGTGAGGTGCGGGTGCGCTGTCTGTTCGATGGCTATGGCAGCCTGGCATTGACCTCGGACTTGCGTCGCAGGCTGACCGAGGCGGGTATTGAGCTTCGGTTTTACAACCCGCTGAGCTGGCGCCGTGGCCTGAATAATCTGTACCGCGACCACCGCAAGTTGTTGCTGGTGGATCAGCAGTTGGCGGTGGTGGGCGGCACGGGTGTCACCGATGAGTTCTGGCAGCCCCTCGTAAACACCTGTGACTGGCATGAAGTCATGGTCGAGATTCAAGGCCCGCTGGTTCAAGACTGGCAAATGCTGTTTGAGCGTCAATGGCGCGCTAACATCAGCCGAAAAGCCTGGAAGCCCGCCAGGCACTTCGGGCTTGTGCGCTTGCCGCAGGTGCCTGAAGTGGGCGAGGGCATGGGCCGCGTGGCTTATGCCGATGCCCATCAGCATCGCGATATTCTGCATTCGCTGGTGCGGGCCATTAACAGCGCCCAACAGAACATCTGGTTGGCCACGCCTTATTTTTTACCGACCTGGAGTGTTCGACGATCACTGCGCCGTGCGGCCAATCGGGGGGTTGATGTGCGTCTGCTGCTCACGGGCCCGCGCACTGATCACCCGTCCGTGCGCTATGCCGGGCATCGTTACTACCCGCGACTTCTGAAGTCCGGGGTGCAGATTTTTGAATATCAGCCGTGTTTTTTGCATCTGAAAATGGTGTTGGTCGACGGCTGGACCAGCATCGGCTCTTGCAACTTCGATCATTGGAACCTGCGCTTCAACCTTGAGGCCAACCTTGAAGCGCTCGACCCCGCGTTGACTCAGGCGGTGACCGCCAGTTTCATCGCTGACTTCGCCCAGAGCCAGCCCATCAGCCTGCAAGCCTGGCAGTCACGGCCCCTGTGGCGGCGAGTTAAACAGCGTATCTGGGGCTGGGTTGACCGGTTGGTGGTGAATTTCTTCGGGCGTCGCTAGACACAGTGTTTTGTTGAGGGTTACCTCGCATTTTGTTTAACACGCGGTTACATAACGTTTCTGAACGTGCAAAATCGATCAACTTTACGGGCGATGGGAAAACGTGAAGCATGATTTTTCTGGAGCGTTTCGCATGACACCTTCGTTGTTGCTGGCCGTCCTGGCCTCGGGCTTTATTTATGGCATCACTCCGGGCCCTGGCGTCTTGGCTGTTTTTGGTATTGGTGCTGCTCGCGGGCGTCGTGCGGGCGCCGGATTTCTCTGCGGGCATTTGCTGGGGGATGTGATGTGGTGCAGCACGGCGCTGATTGCGATTGTCGGGGCGCGCGAATTTGGCAGCACCGCCTTCAATGTGCTCGGCCTGCTCAGCGGTCTTTATCTGTTTTGGTTAGGCCTGCGTGCCGTCCGGGCCAAACGCAGTAGCGGGGCGCAACAAGGCCCGGCCCGACAGCCCTTTGCCCACGGTATTTTCTTTGGGTTGACCAATCCCAAGGCCTATCCGGTGGCCGTGGCGACATTTACCGCGCTGCTGTCAGGGCGTGCAGAACTGCTGACCTGGTCCATGCTGCCTTGGCTCATCGCATTGAGCTTTGTGGGCGGAGCGCTGGCTTACGCGATCTTGATCGGGATCGTGGGGGCTGGGCACGTTCGCGCCTTGTATCAACGTCATGAGTTGCTGATTACACGTTTGTGCGGCGTCATGTTTATTGGTTTTGCGATCAGTGCCTTGGCGCATGCATTGCCAGGGTTGGTGAGCCATCACGATTGAGGTGAGCTGCAAGGCGTGCAGCGTGCGAGTGGCAGGGATGGAGGCTTACGTTTGACCTTGAGGCATCGAACGCTCTATGGATATCAAAAAATACCTGTCACAAGCCCGTTTTATTGACCTGTTGCTGGACGCGGTGTGTGTCGTCGATCGTCAGGGGTATTTCGTTTATGTCAGTGCGGCCTGTGAGCGCGTGTTCGGCTACGAGCCACACGAACTGATCGGCCGCCCCATGATTGAGCTGGTTTTATTCGAGGATCGTGAGCGCACGCTACTCGCGGCCAGTGAAGTCATGGGCGGCGAACCCAACTTCAACTTCGAGAATCGCTACCTGCGCAAGGATGGGCGCGTGGTCCATATTTCATGGTCTGCGCGCTGGTCCGAGACCCATCAGCTGCGCATCGCTGTTGCCCGTGACATCACCGAGCGCAAACAGGCCGAGTCGCGACAATTGGCGATGTTTGCCATCTCCGAAGCCGCCCATGCTGCTGAGGATTTGTTAGCGCTGTTCAAGCGAGTGCACCAACTGATTGGGCAATGGTTGCCGGCGTTGAATTTTTCGATAGCGCTGTGTGATCAGCCCCAAGGCTCATTTGATTTTCCTTATTACGTTGTCGAGCACGCTGAGCGACCTATGTTCGAGATCGGTCGGTTAAGTGACGAAGTGATTCGCAGCGGACTGCCTGTGCTGCATAGCGTTCAGGATTCACCGTCGTGGCTGGGAGTCCCTTTGGCCACGCAAAACGGCATCATTGGAGCACTGCTGGTAATGAGCTCAGCAGGTAGCGAGCGCTATACCGAGTCACACAAGGAAATGCTGCAGTTCGTGTCAGCACAGGTGGCCGCGGCCATCGAACGGCAAAAGCTGCATGCTCGTTTGCAGTATCTGGCTCAGCACGACGCGCTGACACGCTTGCCCAATCGTGAGTTTCTCTATGAGCGTTTGAACAGCGCGCTGGCCCGTGCCAAACGCGAGCAAGAGTATTTGGCTGTGCTGTATGTGGACCTGGACGACTTCAAGCGTGTGAACGACAGTTACGGACATGCTGTCGGCGATGCACTGTTGCAACGGGTGGCGCTGCGATTGAGGAAGTGCGTACGTGAAAGCGACACGGTTGCCAGAATGAGTGGAGACGAATTTGTGCTGGTGCTGGAAAGCCTCAAGCGTCCAGAGCACGGGTTAATCGTTGCAGAAAAAGTTCGTCAAAACCTCAGCCAACCGATACAGCTTGACGGTCACGTGCTCAACATCTTTTCCAGCATTGGTATTGCCGTATACCCCGAACACGGTGACGACCCTCAGCAGTTGCTGCACTACGCGGACACGGCGATGTACACGATTAAAAGGAACGGATACTGAAGTAAGACTGGCAGGGACTATGTGGGAGCGGGCAAGTCGGCTCCCGCAGTCATTTTCAGCTTTCGATGATCGGTAGCTGATATTCACTAGGCATAACGCATGATCGAGATGTAATATCATTACATTATGTTTCGAGCGACCCGCGTGAAGACTTCTCGATCCCCCTTGGCTTGCACAATCGCCGGTTCCGCTCTGGCTCAATCTGCGGGCAGGCGACTGCTGGTTTCTTTGGCCGCTCTGGTTGTGCTGTGGCTGGGCATTGTCTGGGCGGTGTCTGTTCCATGAGTGCTGTGCGTATTAGCCTGCATGACCTTACCGTCACGTACGAGCGCCGCCCTGCGGTGCACCACATCAGCGGGTGTTTTGAGGCGGGCAGCCTCACGGCGATTGTTGGCCCCAATGGCGCGGGCAAGTCGACGCTGATCAAAGCTATTGCCGGTACGTTAAAACCGGCTGCCGGGCGCATTGATCGTGCAAGTCTTGCGCTGCGCAATGTCGGTTATTTGCCGCAAGCAGCCGAGATCGACCGCAGCTTTGCCTTAAACGTTGCAGACACCGTGATCATGGGCGCGTGGCGCAGCATCGGGGCTTTTCGCGGTGTCAGTCGCGAGCAGGCCCGGCAGGCACAAGAAGCGTTGCTGGCAGTAGGCCTTGAGGGGTTTGAAGGTCGCAGTGTCGGGTCGCTTTCATCAGGGCAATTCCAGCGAGTGTTGTTCGCGCGCTTATTGATGCAGAACGCGTCAGTCATTCTCCTGGACGAACCCTTCACTGCGATTGACGCCCGCACCACGCAAGATCTGCTGAAGCTGATCCGCGACTGGCATGGTCAGGGCCGTACGGTGATCGCGGTTTTGCACGACATAGACCAAGTGCGCAAACATTTTCCAAGCACCCTGCTGATGGCGCGCGAAGCCATTGCCTGGGGCGACACTGAAGCCGTTTTGCACACCGACAATTTGCGTCGGGCGCGCAACATGGCGCAGTACTGGAGTGACGATGCCACGCCCTGCTCGATGAATGAGGAGCCGCTGCCATGATGGTGTATCAGATGGTGATTGAGCCTTTTGTCGAGTTTGGCTTTATGCGCCGAGCCTTGATTGCTTGCCTGGCGCTCGGTATCGGCTCTGGCCCGGTTGGCGTGTTGCTGATGTTGCGGCGCATGAGTCTGGTCGCAGACGCCATGAGCCATGCGGTGTTGCCGGGAGCTGCGGTGGGCTTCCTGTTTGCAGGTTTGTCTTTGCCTGCGATGGGCTTTGGCGGATTGATCGCAGGCCTCTTGGTGGCCTTGCTGTCAGGGCTGGTCAGCCGATTCACGACCCTGCGTGAAGACGCCAGTTTCGCGAGTTTTTACCTGACGTCTTTGGCCGCGGGCGTGCTTATTGTCTCGCTGCATGGTTCCAGCGTGGACCTGCTGCATGTGCTGTTCGGCACGATTTTGGCCATCGATAATCCGGCCATTTACATGGTCGGTGGCATCGCTTCATTTACCTTGATCGTGCTCGCACTGATTTATCGACCGCTGGTGCTGGAATGTTTTGATCCAGGGTTCTTGCGTGCAGTTGGCGGCAGCGGCTCGCTGTATCACGTGCTATTTCTGTTGCTGGTGGTCCTGAATCTGGTGGTGGGCTTCCAGGCACTTGGCACATTGATGGCCGTGGGCATGATGATTATTCCGGCGACCGTCTCGCGGTTCTGGGCCACGTCTTTGAGCGCGCTGATGAGCATCTCGACCCTCGTTGCCATCCTGTCAGGCTTTATTGGCTTGATCGTTTCCTTCCATGCCGGGGTCGCTTCCGGCCCCGCGATTGTGCTGACGGCCAGCGCCTTTTATGTGTTTTCGCTACTGTTCGGGCGCAGTGGAATTGTGCGTCGCCTGTTCCCGAAAGCGCATCTCGCCCACTGATTTCAGGCATGCAAAAAGAAGAGGGGATTCGAATGAAGCCGTTAACACTGCTGGCTGCTGTTTTCGTATTGTCGAGTATTGCCGGTCTTGCGCAGGCCAAGCCCATCGAAGCGGTGGCGTCGTTCACCGTCATCGCCGACATGGTGCACAACGTGGGCGGCGACCATGTGCATGTGACCTCACTGATTGGCCCCAACGGCGACCCGCATGCCTACGAGCCGACGCCCAATGATGCGCAAGCCTTGAAGCGCGCCGACATCGTTTTCGTCAGTGGCTTGCAGCTGGAAGGCTGGCTCGATCGCCTGATCAAAGCCTCGGGCTACAAAGGCCCACCGGTGGTGCTGTCCAATGGCATCAAGACCCGCAGCATGGAGGAAGACGGCCAGCAGATCACCGACCCGCACGCCTGGAACAGTGCTGCGAATGGCGTGATCTATGTGCGCAATATCATCAGTGCCTTGCAAAAAGCCGACCCGGAAAATACCCGCGACTACCAGGCCAGGGGCGAGAATTACATCAAAGACTTAGAGCAAGCAGATGCATACGCCCGTACGCAGGTGCATGCGATTGCGAACGACAAGCGCAAGGTCTTAACCTCCCATGATGCTTTCGGTTATTTCGGTGATGCCTATGGTGTGACTTTCTTGTCGCCTCTGGGCTTTTCTACAGAAACTGAAGCGTCGGCTGCAGACGTTGCCAAGTTGATCCGCCAGATCAAGAAAGAGCACGTCAGCACTTACTTCTTCGAAAACGCCAGTGACCCACGTCTGGTTAAACAAATTGCCGATGCCAGCGGTGCACAGCCGGGCGGTGAGTTGTATGTCGAAGCCCTGTCGCCGGCTGATGGCCCTGCGGCTACCTACGTGCAAATGTTTCATTACAACGTCGACAAGCTGACCGCAGCCATGAAAGGCAATTGAGGTCGTCACTGCGATAGGCGCGGGCGCCGGTTGCGATTTTTTAACCAGAGATCAAGAGATCGCAGCCTTGATGCCTCGTCAGCGCGACCATCATTAATGCGATATGGATATATTAAATAGTTCTTTTATCTCTTTAAGTTCTGATTGTTAGTATCCAAGGCTAATGGCCTGCACTGCTGAGCAGTGGCTGGGGTCACCTTCTTGAGTTTTTCTTTTGAGATCCTGGGATGAGAATTAGCCTTCTGAGTTCAGCCGTTGCTGCCGCACTTTTTCTGGTGAGTGCTGGCGCTTTCGCCGATGTAGCCGCCATCAAAAACAAGGGTGAGATCGTTATTGGTACCTTGGGTACCGATGAGCCAAACAGTTTTATTGATGCCAAGACGCGCCAGATCATTGGTTATGAGATTGACCTGGGTAACGAAGTGGCCAAGGATTTGGGGGTAAAGCCGGTCTACAAACAGATCTCGGTGGCTGCACGCATTCCAGAATTGCAGCAGGGCCGTGTCGATTTGCTGGCAGCTTCGCTGACTCACAACAAGGAGCGTGAGTCGTTGGTCGATTTTTCTTCCTCGATCTTGATCACAGGCCAGAAAGCCCTGGTGAAAAAATCCAGTGGCATTACCTCGCTGGATCAACTGGCGGGCAAAAAAGTCCTGACAGTCAAGGGCGGGACTCAAGAGCCGAACATCCGCAAGGCGATTCCTACCGCTCAAGTCGTGACCTTTGAAACCTCGCAACAAGCCCTGTTGGCGTTGCAACAAGGCAAGGGCCAGGCCTTCGTCGATGACGAGTCTGCGTTGACCAACGATTTTGCAAAGATTGGCGCAGCGTCCGCCGGTTATTCGATCCTGCCTGAAAACCTCAGCACCGAAGCGCTTGCGCTGGCCTTGCCCAAGGACAGCGGCGACCTGAAGGTGGCTGTCGACAAAACGCTTGCGCGCCTTGAAAGCTCGGGAGAAGCCGAAAAGTTGTACCTGAAATGGTACGGCCCTGGCACCAAGTCGAACCAGCCTGAACGTCACTTCAAGATTGACTCCGATCAAGTTGAGTAACACCCGCCATTCGGCTGGCGGGTCGTGACATTGCTGGTCGGGTGAGCCTTGCGAGGCTTGCCGGGCAACGACGATGAACGGCTCGCCGGTCCTAAGAGTTCTGCGCGAGATGCTGGATTTTGATTACTCGTTACTGCTGAGCGGCCACTACCACGACATGCTCTTAAGCGGTTTGGCGCTTTCTCTCAAGCTTGCCTGTGTCACCTTGGTGTGCGCATTACCGCTGGCGCTGTTGGTAGCCTTGTTACGACTGTCGCCTTTGCGCCCGTTGCAATGGCTCGGCTTCATGTACGTCGAGTCGATCCGAAATGTGCCACTGCTGGCGCACATGCTGTTTTGGTATTTCGCTGCGCCGCAGTTCCTGCCAGAAGGCATGCGTGAGTGGTTGTATGCTGGCAACATCGAGGCCACCAGCGCCATCGTTGCGCTCACGCTGTACACCGCAGCATTCATGAGCGAAGACATTCGCAGCGGCATTCGTGCCATTCCCGCCGTACAGATGGAAGCTGGCCGCGCCCTGGGTTTTGGCTACTTGGCGAGCATGCGCCTGGTGATCTTGCCGCAGGCATTACGGGTGACAGTCGCCCCATTGATCTCGCAAACCCTAAACTTGTGGAAGAACACCAGCATCGCCACCGTGATTGGTGTGGCCGAGCTGATGTATCAGGCGGGCCAGGTTGAAAGCGCAACGTTCCGTAGTCTTGAATCCTTTGCCTTTGCGACGGCGGCTTATCTCAGTGTGTCGCTGCTCATTACCGGCGCCGCGTCGTGGTATCAGCACCGCTATGTACAGGCGAAAGCACGATGACCACCTTCGAGTTGATCGACACCTACTGGGTGTATTTTCTGGTGGGGCAATACCCCAATGGGCCGCTCGGTGGGCTGGCGTTAACGCTGTTATTGGCGTCGTTGGGCCTGATCCTGGCGATACCGCTGGGTGTGTTGCTGGGGCTGGCGCGGCTCAGCCCGTGGCGCTGGCTGCGCTGGCCGGTCACGGGGCTGGTGTTCGGGGTTCGCGGCATTCCGCTGTTGATGGTGATCTTCTGGGCGTATTTCTTTTTGCCCAGCCTGACCGGGTACAAGACCGATCAGTTCACGACGATGTTGATGGCGCTGGTGCTCTTCGATGCGGTGTATCTGGCAGAGATCGTTCGTGCCGGGGTGCTGGGGGTTGATCGGGGGCAGGTCGAGGCATCGCGTTCGCTGGGCTTTGGTTACTGGCGCACGATGCGCTGGATCATCCTGCCTCAGGCGCTGCGCACGATGCTGCCTTCGCTGGTGAACCAGTTTGTGTCGACCATCAAGGAGACCTCGTTGGGCTACATCATTGGCCTGTCGGAAATCTCCTTCATCGCGTCGCAGATCAACACTCAGGTATTCACCATGCCGACCCAGGTCTACCTGATTCTGGGGCTCACTTATTTTGTGTTGTGCTTTGGCTTATCGCGTTTCGCCTTTTGGCTGGAACGGCGGCAGACGCAACGTGTTTCCTTAACTGACAACAGCAAGGTTGCCTGATGATTCGGCTGGAGCAGGTTAATAAATGGTACGGCGCCTACCACGCGTTGGTGGATGTCGACGAGCACATTGCCAAGGGCGAAGTGGTGGTGATTTGCGGGCCGTCGGGTTCGGGCAAATCGACATTGATTCGCACGCTCAATCGCCTCGAACCGATCAAGTCCGGACGCATTTTGATTGATGACCAAGACATTCATGCCAAGGGCCTGGATCTGAACCAGTTCCGCTCACATATCGGTTTTGTGTTTCAGCAGTTCAACCTGTTCCCGCACCTTACCGTGTTGGAAAACTGCACCCTGGCGCCGATTCGACTGCGCGGCCTGAGCGTGGCTGACGCTCGCAAAGAGGCCATGGTTTTGTTGGAGCGTGTGGGGCTTGCGCACAAGGCGGATGCCTACGCAGCCAATCTCTCAGGTGGTCAGCAGCAGCGGGTAGCCATCGCGAGGGCGCTGGCGATGCGTCCGCCACTGATGCTGTTTGACGAGCCCACCAGCGCACTCGACCCGGAGATGGTCGGTGAAGTGTTGTTGGTCATGCGTGACCTGGCTCGCGATGGCATGACGATGGTCGTGGTGACCCATGAAATGGGCTTTGCGCGCGAAGTTGCAGACCGGGTGTTGTTTATGGATCAGGGGCGGGTGCTGGAGCGAGCGCCAGCCGGAGCGTTTTTCCAGAACCCGCAGCATCCACGCACGCAGAAATTTTTAGCGGATATCCGCACACCGTTTTCTTCTGCCGTTTGAGGGGTGAGTTGTTATGAGCACTGCGATCCAGGAATTACCCATCATTGATGTGGCCCCCCTGTTCACTGACAGCGCACGCGCCGAAGTCGCTGAGCACATCCGTCGCGCGTGCCGCGAGCAGGGTTTTTTCTATGTCATCGGGCATGGGATCGACCCTGCACTGGTACAGCGGCTGGAAACCTTGAGCCATGAGTTTTTTGCTCTGGATGAGGCCACTAAATTGCGTTGGCGGATGGAACTGGGCGGGCGCGCCTGGCGCGGTTACTTCCCGCTTGGCGGCGAGCTGACATCCAACCGGCCAGACTGGAAAGAAGGGTTGTACCTGGGGACTGAACTGGATGAGTCGGCGCCCGAAGTCGTGGCCAAGACCCCGGTTCATGGCGCAAACCTGTTTCCTGACGTCGTCGGCTTTCGCGAAACCATCCTCGCTTATATGGCGGCGGTCACCCAATTGGCGCATCGCTTGATGGAAGGCGTCGCCTTAAGCCTGGGGTTGGACGAGCATTATTTTTTCGACCGCTACACCGCTGACCCACTGATTTTGTTCCGACTGTTCAACTACCCGTCGCAACCCGTTCCTGAAGGGCTGGATGTGCAATGGGGCGTGGGCGAACACACTGACTATGGGCTGTTGACCATTCTTCATCAGGACAGCATCGGCGGCCTGCAAGTGCGCACTCCCCAGGGCTGGATCGAGGCGACGCCGATTCCCGGCGCATTTCTGTGCAACATCGGCGACATGCTGGATCGGATGACTGGTGGCTTATATCGCTCGACGCCGCATCGTGTCGCCCGCAACACCTCGGGCTCCGATCGTTTGTCGTTCCCGTTGTTCTTCGATCCAAACTTTCGTGCTCGTGTGCAACCGATAGGCGGCCTGCCCGGGGTTGAGCAGCAGGACGACAGCGCCCAGCGCTGGGACAAGGTTAATGTGCATGCCTTTCACGGAGAGTATGGCGACTACTTGTTGAACAAGGTCTCTAAGGTCTTTCCACAACTGCGTGAGAACGTGTTGTGAGGTGAGGGTAAAGATGAATAGACATTGCCCAGGCTTTTTCCTGGCCCATTTTATGAGACGGGTTGGGTGCGCAGGTTTTGGTTAAAGCCGGGATTGAAAGAGGGGCTGTCGCGATGCTTGAACCTGATCCGAGAAATTCGGGCGCGGGCATTCGGGCTTTGTGCCCTGCAGGCATCATTGAGTATGGAAATACTGATTCGCAGCGAGGACAAGGAGATAAAACAGGAGGTCGGCAGATAAGCCAGCAAGCACTTGAAATGTGGAGCGGGTAGAGGGAATCGAACCCTCAACTAAAGCTTGGGAAGCTTTCGTTTTGCCACTAAACTATACCCGCTCAAAGCGGCTAACTTTGTACCAGAAGTCGGCTCTGATGAGAAGTTTTTATTCTTGAAACATGCAATTTTCGACGTTGTATAAAACGTTTCCTTGTAGCTTGGAGCATCACAGCGCAAGCGACATGTGGTGCGGCGGTCTGGAAAATAATGGGGCAGGCGGTTTTAAAAAGTTCAGCAGGGCCATCTTGCTGATGTGACTGGCCTGCTTGTGTTCCATGTCCAGAAAGTGCCCGGTGTTTTCCAGACAAATAAACTGGCTGTTGCGGATCGGGCGCGCAAACTGCACAACATCACTGGCCGCGGTGTACTCATCCCAAGCGCCATTAATAAACAGCACCGGTATTTCAATGCTTTTCGTGGCGTTGAGGTAGCACTGCTGATCGCTCGTCAGTACCTGATCGATATGAAAGTGCATTTGAGCGTATTCATGCTCGGCCAGGGTGCTGACGTGCCGAAAGTTGAAACGCTTGAACAGCGACGGTAAGTGTTTGCCCAGGGTTTCATTGACCAGGTTGCCGACTTGCGTGCGGTTGCAGTCTGCAAGGCAACTTCGACCACGCTCCAGGTAGTTGCGCATGGGGGCGTTGATGAGTGGCGAAAAAGAGCTGATCACGGCTTTTTCGATGCGTCGTGGCGCGCTTGCCAGCGCCGTCAGCGCGGATGTCCCCCCCCATGAAAATGATAGTAAGTACTGCGCATCAAAATGCTCGACCAACTCCAGAAGCACTTGGGCTTCGAGTTCTTTGGTCAGCATGTCTTGATGCCGATTGTGTGGTTTTGAATTGCCAGCATAGGGCTGGTCGTACAGCACGACGTTCAGATACGGGTGCAGGTTCTTCACGGTTTGGGCAAAGGATGCTGTGGTAGCCATCGACCCGTTGACCAGGAGGATGGTGTTCTCTGCGGTATCAGAACGATAGAACTCGGTGTGAATCCGATAATGCCCTTGAAGGTCGAGCACAGCGATTTCGGGCTTCATCATGGCGTCTGACTCCAGTGAATCGAGCTTGTGTCAGGCGGATAATGCGCTGCGATTGTGACAGGCAGGCGTGCTCGTTCCTATCGCAGTGGTACCGCGGGGCCGCACTGTTCGACTTCCTGAGCGGTGAGTGCCCGGTACTGGCCTGGAGCAAGCTGGCTGTCGAGGGTCAAGGGGCCAATGCTTTCACGGTGCAGGCGCACCACTTTGTTGTTGAAGTGGCCAAACATGCGTTTGACCTGGTGGTAGCGGCCTTCAACAATGCTCAAACGCGCACTGCAAGGACTGAGCAATTGCAGCTTGGCAGGCAATGTGGTCAGGTTCTCATAGGCGAAAAAAACCCCCTCTTCGAACTTGGCGACATACGCGTCGCTGATGGGCTGTTCGGTCTCGACGTAATAGACCTTGGGCAATTTGGTCTGCGGTTGAGTCAGATGGCGTGACCAGTGGCCATCATTGGTGATGAGCATCAGGCCGCTGGTGTTGAAGTCCAGTCGGCCAGCTATATGCAAGTCGTGTTTGTCCGGCTCGTTCAGCAGATCAAGCACCGTCGGGTGTTCGGGATCTTGTGTGGCACTGACGCAGCCTGGCGGTTTGTGCAGCATCCAGTAACGCGCGGGTTTACCGGCCTGCAGGACCTGATCGTCAAGCTCGACACGGCTAAATTCCCGGACATCATGGTGCGGGTCAGATACAACCTGGCCATCGACCCGAACTCGCTTTTCTATAAGCAGCAGGCGGACTTGCCGGCGGTTGAACTGGGGCAAGTTGCTAAGAAAACGGTCTACGCGCATAGCGATCAATCACAGGGAATACAGGCGTGCATCTTACGTGAGCTGTTCAGTCGACGCAGGCGGCAATTGGCTTAACACCTCTGCGCACCGGGGGCAGAGGCATGCACTGTTGCGTTGATCGAGCGTTAAGGCCTGGAGGATCCGTGGGTCAATGTTGACGCTGTAGCACCAGCAGGGTGGGGCCTGGGTTTCAGCAGTGGCCATAGAGCAGTCATTGCGCGCACCGCAGGCGGGGCAGAGGTTGGGGGCAGTCATGTCAGGGTGTCCGTTGGTGGGCCTGCGTCAGGGAGTTGATTGTAGGCGTTGTGAAAACCCTGTGCGCGGGGCGATGCATCAAGCGCGGGCGCATCCGCTGGTCTGACAGTTTTTATTCAGGGCACCGAGTCTCATTTTCACGGTCTTAAAAGATGTCAGGCAGCGTTGCTGTTTGTCGCCGTCCAGCGCCGCTGGTACGTGCCCTTTCGCGGTCCAGGAGGCCGCCATGTATCGTCGTCTACTCACTATCGTTGTATTGAGTTTGGCTGTGTCTGCTTGCGTGCCCTATTACTCGGGCTATAGCGGTTATCGTACGACCGAGGTGTATACCTCGCCAGCACCCTATTACTACGGCGGTTATCGCTCTTACTACGTCTATCCGCGAGGCTACTACGCGCCGTCGCCACGTTACTGGGGGCCAGGCTACCGGCCGTCTGGGGGGTATCACAACGGCCATGACGGTGGCTATGGCGGGGGTTACGGAGCAGGCCAGGGCAGGGGGTGGGGAGGCCGATAAGAGGCGTTAGGCACCGGTCCTGCACTGCTTGTCACAGGCTGACGCTCGTTGTGTCGGCCTGTGATGCAGGGCACAGGTGCATTGATCAATTGACAATAGGGGCGAGCTTTTTTAGTGTCCGCGGCATTGTTTTTCAGGGTATAGCCATGACGTCGGATGATCGTATAAAACTTGAAGCTGTCTGGAAGCAGGCTTTACGTGAGGAGTTCGATGAGCCCTACATGAGCGAGTTGCGTGAGTTCTTGCGGCTGGAACACGCGGCCGGTAAAGAAATCTACCCGCCAGGGCCGCTTATTTTCAATGCGTTGAACTCCACCCCGCTGGATAAAATCAAAGTGGTGATCCTGGGGCAAGACCCCTACCACGGGCCGGGCCAGGCACATGGCTTGTGCTTTTCAGTTCAACCGGGCATCGCTGTGCCGCCCTCACTGCTCAATATCTATAAAGAACTCAAGCGCGATTTGAATATTGATATCGCCCCGCATGGCTGCTTACAGCATTGGGCGGATCAAGGGGTTCTGCTGCTCAATACGACCATGACTGTGGAGCGGGGAATGGCGGCTTCTCATGCCAAGAAAGGCTGGGAGCGTTTCACTGATCGTATTATTCAAGTGGTGAGTGAGCAGCAGCCCAAGCTGGTCTTTTTGTTATGGGGGGCTCATGCGCAGAGCAAGCAAAAGCTGATTGATGCAACCAAGCATTTGGTGCTGACGTCAGTGCACCCTTCACCGCTTTCTGCGTACCGTGGCTTTATCGGCAATGGGCACTTTAGCCGAACCAACAAGTTTCTTGAGCAAAATGGCTTACTGCCTATCGACTGGGCGTTACCGTCGATTTAAGCAGCCTCTGTTTGCTTCGGGAGGCCTTATATCTGGCACACCAGGTAGTGCGCCTGGTGTGCTGGCTCGCGTTAGCGGTCGATTCGGGTCAGACCAGGCGCAATCGTCGGTTGTCGGGCGCCTCAATCACTCTTCCTACAATTGCCCCGACAGGCACAGCCCAGGTCATTCCGTTGGCTGGGTCGGTAATGACGGCAAGGGTATCGCTGCTCGCGCTGATGTCCAGACGTCGTCGTTCATGGAGAATTTTCAGATCGCCGTAAGCATAACTGACTAGTTTTTCCGCAATAGGCGTGGCCAGCTCAAAGGTCGAGCTCAAATACTCAACAGCTCTGCAAAATAGCACCTGATCATTTCCGGCATGCTGAGCCTGGTAACGTTGTAAAAACACCAGCGCCGTTTGCTGAATGCATTGCTGTCCATCGATTTGAGAGTAAATAGGGGTCATGCTCGTACGCTCTCATCGACAATTTTTTCTGTAGGCAGCGCCGCTTGGCGCAACTCCTGATTGACGCCTGGAAGGTGAACATTCGGGTTCGGCATGCCACTGGGAGACAACTCATGGGTCATTTCAAATTCAGCCCTGACCGACCAGCCGCAAGCTTCAGTTGTGCATTGCAAATAAGCGACGCGTAAGAAGATATGTCGACCTTCGCTGGTGCGAATACGCATTCTGCTTAAGCAATGCGGACAAACCATTTTATAAGTGCTCATGACTGACTCCAGTTGAACTATTGTTTTGTGCTCGATTTAATAAGCACATTAATTTCAAAAAAAGACCAATCCATTGATCAGTGCGAGCTGACAGCCTATGGAAGAGGTAGTCAGTTTTTTTGATGGCGGGTAAGCGTTTTTAACCGTGCTTGTAAGATTTTTGACTCCTGTTGAGTAATCTTTTTGATGTGTTGTTTGGAAGTGTTTGTTTTTTCCTAGGCTGTTGTTTCTATATAATTTTTGTCTGGATCATATTTGTTACATATCTAGCGCTTTAAATTACTCAAAATGCGTAAATTCTGCCAAAAAACACAACAAAGTCAAATTGGAATAATTCAAAGTGAGTAGCAGTAAATCAATTGAAATACTCGGGCGGTTGAAAAAAATAACCCACGTAAAAACGGACTCGGGACTTTCTGAGGTGTTGGGTGTCAGCCCGCAAACGCTCAGTAGCTGGAAGGGCAGAGACCGTATTCCTTATTCAGTATGTATGGAGGTGGCGCACGCACGGGGTGTCTCTCTTGATTGGTTATTTGGTGGTCGAGGCCCAATGTTATTGCAGGCGCCACAACCCATGGTTGAATCACTGGGCAGGTTGACTGAGTGCGAGAAAGAACTGGTGTTAATGTTTCGTGTGTTAAATCGCTCGGATCAGCGTGCCGTTTATAAAGTGATTGAAGAGAAACAACAGCTTCAACGGCTCAATAGAAAAGTTAAAGAGTTGTCAGCATGCCTTGAAGTCGTCACGCCCAGTATGTAGATTACTTGGGGCCTTTGAACCGTCGTATCACATCGATAATGTCAGTGGTATTGACCCAAATCATAAGTTTAATACTGATAGGAATAACCACGAGTGCACAGATAAATGCAGTGACCCCTGCTGAAAAGCCAGTCAAGTGTGGCAAGGCGACAGGGGTAAATAAATACCCTACGCAGGCACTCAGGAGAAACGACCCCAGATGTTGCCAGCCCTTGAGGCTCCTGCGTGCGCTGGTCACAACCCACGCTCCAAGAGATGCCCCAAAGAGCGCATCACGATCGATCATCGCGATCACGGGCAGCCCAATGTTGAGGTACCAATGATGAGCAAGACTAAAGAGTTCATTTGTCATGATGCCTGTACTCACACGTGAAAAGGCCGTTGGTGTAGAGCTCGTCAAGATGGCACGCCCGCCCGCACTCTGCGACGTTGAGATGTTGGTAAAGTTCAAGAGCGGTGGTTGTTTCAATGGCGCTGAGGTAGTACGTAACTAGTAGTGAGCAATTATCAATGCTTGGGGCAGGCACATGCTCAAGATGAACATAGCCTTGTTGTCGCAAGTTAAAGCGCCAGGCGGCAAGCGTTTTATTTACTTTTAATGTGGCGCTCAGTGCCGCTATTTTAAGTCGAGCCTCGCTGATGGTTGCGTTTAATGACAGCGCGTCCCTTAGTCGTGTCAAGTTGACGGGTGGCCAAAATGTATCGTCGCTGAGGCAGTTAAAAGTGGATGTATATGCGGTTGAGGTGTTCATGGTTATATCCCTGGGCGAGCTTGTGTAGTGTCCCTTAAGGCAGTAAAGGCATACCGAGTTTTATGGCTTTGAGGACGGCGGCATGACGCGACGTCACACCAAATTTAAGGCGCAAGTTAGCGATGTGGAAATTGATCGTTGTTTCTGATCTGTTCAGAATCATCGCCACCTCAGCACTGGTCTTTCCTTGCGCGCACCACCCGAGTATCTCCCGCTCTTTCGGGGTGAGAATCGGCACACAGTGCGGTGAGGTGTGCGATTTTTGAGCCAGGAATGGGGGTTGGTGAAGAGAGAAGTTTTTCATATGCGGCCCTTGCTTTTAGTGTGCGCTGGACGGAAGGATCACTCTTGAAGTACTAAAAGTAATCGTTCGGGTGGCCACGGAACAACGAAGCAAGTCTGTAGGAATACCGATTACAGTATGGGAATATTCCTACATGAAAATGTGAGGTTTATGCATTAACGGGGAATTGCGCGTGTCCAGTATCGAAACAGCGGTTCTGCCAAAAACAGTACAAAGAGCAAGCGCATGACTTGCAAGGCTGTCACCAGTGGCACTGACAGTTGCAGTGTTTGTGCGGTGAGGCTCATTTCTGCAATACCACCGGGCATCATGCCCAGAGTGATGGAGCGCAGATCGAGATGGGTCAGGGCGCTCAAGCCCAACGCGCACAGGCTGGCGATCAGCATCGTCAACGCAGTGCCCAGCAGGGTTCGTCCGATGAACGAGGGGGCCCGCCGGAAAAATGCGCGATTGAAGTGGCAGCCCAGCCCACTGCCAATCAGCCATTGGCCCATTTGGCTACTGCCGTCAGGCAGGCCAATGTGCAAGTTCCACGCGATGCTGACCGTGGCACTGATCAGCAGTGGCCCGAATAACCAGGGATTGGGTTGACGCAAGCGCTGCCATATCCAGGCCAGCAGGGCACCGGCTGGAAACAACACGGCTAACCAGTAATAGTCGATTGTGCTGGGTTGCAAAGCAGGGGCGCCTTCACCCAGCCCGTACTTGAAGGCGGCTGGCACACACAACACGACGGCCAGCACCCTGAGGCTTTGACCGCCAGCCACTCGGCTTAATACGGCGCCATTGCGTGCGCCGAGATTAACCATTTCACCTGAGCCACCGGGCATGCTGGAAAAAAACGCAGTGGCGCGGTCTTCTCCGCTGCGTCGCATCAGCCATACCCCGATAACGCTCGACAGGCTGGTCAGCAGTGCGCCAACAAAGATCAGCCCGAAGTGTGCAAGCACTTGCTCCATCACCACCGGCGTAAAGTGCAGGCCGATTCCGATGCCCACCACCCATTGCCCGCATTTGCGCCCGCCGGGGATTTCAGCCAATTGCCAAGGGGTCAGGCAGCGCACCAGGATGATCGCGAGCAAAGAGCCGACCATCCACGGTAATGGCCAGCCGATAAGGCTGGCGAGGTAGCCGCCAGCCAGACCGACCAGCGGGGTAGCCCACCAACTCTTGAAGCTGGACTCAGGCATTGGCATCAGCCATGGCGCGGCGCTGGGCACTGCGTTTGCGCCAGATGCGCACAATAGGTAACAGCAGCATGATTGAGACCAGTGCCCACACACCCATGGTGATTGGGCTGGCCCATAGAATCTCCAGCGCGCCGTTGGAAATTGAAAGTGCACGGCGCAGGTTCTGCTCCATCAGGCCGCCCAGGATGAACCCCAGAAGGACTGGCGAAAGCGGGAAATCAAGCTTGCGCAGGATGTAACCGAAGATGCCGATACCAATCATCAGGAACAAGTCGAAGGTGGTGGCGTGAACCGCATAAACGCCGATGGCGGTAATGATCGCAATCACTGGCACAAGTGCCCAGTTCGGCACCGACAGAATCCGGGTGAAGATACGAATCATCGGAATGTTGAGGATTACCAGCATGATATTGGCGACAAACAACGAAGCGATCAGACCCCAGACAATGTCCGGCTGCTGTTGAAACAACAGCGGGCCAGGGGTGATGTTGTACAGCGACAATGCGCCGATCATTACCGCCGTGGTGCCAGAACCCGGAACACCCAGTGTCAGCATGGGCACCAGTGCACCGCAGGCCGAAGCGCCAATCGCCGTTTCGGGCGCCGCAAGCCCTCGCGAGTCACCTTGACCGAATGTGCCAGAAGCACCGGCCAGGCGTTTCTCTGTCATGTACGCCACCGCGCTGGCCAAGGTTGCGCCAGCTCCCGGCAGCACGCCCATGACGAAACCCAGCAAGCCACAGCGGATGTTCACCATGAACACTGCCGAGGCTTCTTTAAAGTTGAACATCATGCGCCCGGTCGCTTTCACGGCTTCTTGCCCGCGATGGGTCTTTTCCAGCAACAACAGAATCTCACTGATGGAAAACAGCCCGAGTACCAGCACTACGAATTGAATGCCATCAGTCAGGTGGATATTGTCCCCGGTGAAACGGTAGACCCCGCTGTTGGCATCAATCCCGACGCATGACAGAAACAGGCCAATCAGCGCTGCGATAAAGGTCTTGAGCGGCCGGTCGCCCGCCATGCCGCCTAGGCAGACAATCGCGAACACCATCAGCACGAAATATTCGGCCGGCCCAAAGGCAATTGCCCATTTGGCCAGCAGCGGGGCGAACAACACCATGCCGCACGTGGCAATAAAGGCCCCGATAAAAGAACTCCAGGCCGACAAAGACAGCGCAACACCTGCCAGGCCCTTACGGGCCATAGGGTAGCCATCGAGCGTGGTCATCACGGTCGATGCTTCGCCCGGGATGTTCAGCAAAATGGAGCTGATACGACCGCCGTATTCACAGCCCAGGTACACAGCCGCCAGCAAAATCAGCGCCGACTCGGGTGGCAGCCCCAAAGCAAAGGCAATCGGGATCAGCAGTGCTACGCCGTTGATCGGCCCAAGGCCGGGCAACAAACCCACGACCGTACCGATCAACGTGCCGCACAGTGCGGTGACCAAGTTGTAAGGGCTGAGCGCGACGCCGAAGCCCTGGCCCAAATAGCTAAAAGTATCCATATCAGTTCTCCAGAACGTCGAGCAGGCCAAGTGGCAGCGGAACGTCCATGGCTTTATCAAACAACAGATAAAGGCCGACGCTCACCAGGCTGATGATCACAATGCTGGGCAACCAGCGGCCTCCATACAGGCGAGCCATCGGGATGCCAATCAACATGGCACTGAGGATGAAACCGAGTGTTTCGAACGTGCCGGCAAAGATCAGCAGCAATACCGTGCATAGGCCAATCTTGATCAGGGTGTCGCGATCCAGTTGCGGGTCGTCTTCGCTATGCACCACCGGCGTTGGGCGAAAGATCATGTAGATCAACCCCAGGCCCATCAGGCCGAGCATCAACAGCGGGAAGGCGCGAGGTCCGACCGGCTCGTAGGAGAACGAAGCCTGATACGGCCAGGCCATCGCCGCCAGACCGGCGCAGACGATGAGCAACGCCGAGGCAAAAATACGTTGTGAAAGCATGGGGCACTCCAGGGCTGTGCCCCTTGTTCAAGGGCGCAGCCTGTGATCAGCGGCGGTTACTGGATGAGGCCAAATTCCTGGGCCAGAATTTTGTACTCGGCCACCTGTTTTTTCACGTAAGTGTCCAGCTCCGGCCCGGTCATGGAGAACGGGAAGAGTTCGCGCTGATCACGCAGGGTGGCGAACTCTTCAGAAGCCAGCAGTTGGTCGAAGGCATCCTTCCACCACGCGTAGTCGGCATCGCTGACTTTTGGTCCCAGGTAGAAACCCCGTACCACAGGCCAGACAATGTCGTAGCCCTGTTCTTTGGCGGTCGGGATGTCTTTCATTTCCGGCTCGTCGAGGCGCTCATTGGCAAAGACCGCCAACAGGCGCATATCGCCGCTCTGGATGTGAGGCATGGAGTCAGAAATGTCAGTGCTGCCGACCTGGATGTGCCCGCCCAGCAGTGCCGTGGCAATTTCGCCGCCACCTTCCAGGGCCACGTAACGCAAGTCACGCGGGTTGATACCGGCTGCCTTGGCCATCAAGGCCGTTTGCATCCAGTCCTGGCTGCCGACCGTGCCGCCCGAGCCGATGACCACTTTGCTCGGGTCTTTTTTAAGCGCTTGAACCAGGTCGTCGAGGTTCTTGTAGGGCGAGTCACTTTTGACGGCGATAGCGCCGTAGCTTGTGCCCACGGCCGCGAGCCAGCGAACGGCGCTCTCATCGAAACGCCCGAACTTACCCTGGGCCAGATTCAGCAACGAGCCGCTGGACCAAGCCACCAGGGTGCCAGCATCTGCTGGGCGCTGGGCGACCACCGCGTTGTACGCCACTGCGCCCACACCACCCGGCATGTAGGTCACGCGCATGGGTTTGCTAAGCAGCTTTTCGTTCACCAGAGCGCTTTGCACCAGTTTGCAGGTCAGGTCAAAACCACCGCCAGGGGAGGCCGGTGCGATGCATTCCGGGCGTTTCGGTTCGGCCATTGGTTGGCCGGCAAACAGCATGCAGCCAGCCGCAAGAGCAAGAGTGCGCAGTGAGTAATTCATGGTGTCTCCAGAGGAGTTATTGTTTTTTTTTAGCGAGCAGAAGTGTGTCGCTATAAGTCGTTACCATCGCCAGCGTTTATGCAGGGCATAAGCCTTGCATCGTGGGCGTCATGGATAAAGTGAGGGGCAGCAGAAGGTCGTTCGCAGACCTGGAGCAGGTAATAGCGAAAGAGAGGACGTGGTAAGGCAAGAGTTTTTGCGCTGAGGCATCAGCATGGGGTGTGCTCCATTATTGTTCTTATTGGCGAAAACACTTCGAGGTGTTTTGCGCAGCGCCATCCATCAAAAGCGCGGCAGATGTAACTGCCTGTTTCTTGATCGTAATCGGTTAACCTTTCGCCAACCTTTCAGTTTTTTTTCACTGTTTTTTGGGCTTCACAGCACGTTTACCGCCTGTAAACTCCGCGCCAAGAAGGACTTGAGTCCCTACAAAAACAATGAGGTAAACCCGATGCGTGTTCTTTTGGTCGAGGATCAATTGCAGTTGGCCGAGAGCGTGGCTCAAGCCCTGAAAAGCACGGGCTTGACCGTGGATGTCCTGCACGATGGGGTGACTGCTGATCTGGCGCTGAGCAGTGAAGAGTATGCGGTGGCCATTCTGGATGTAGGCCTGCCGCGCATGGATGGTTTTGAGGTGCTGGCACGTTTGCGCAGTCGTGGCAAAACCTTGCCGGTGTTGATGCTGACGGCGCGCAGTGACGTCAAGGATCGGGTTCATGGGCTCAATCTTGGGGCTGATGATTATTTGGCCAAGCCGTTTGAGCTGACTGAGCTCGAAGCACGGGTCAAGGCCTTGTTACGCCGCAGCGTGCTAGGCGGCGAGCGGCAGCAGCGCTGCGGCGCGCTGGTCTATGACCTTGAAACCCGACGCTTCTCTTTGGGAGGCGAACTGCTGACCCTTACCTCGCGTGAACAGGCGGTGCTGGAAGCTTTAATTGCGCGGCCTGGACGGGTCATGAGCAAGGAGCAACTGGCGGCTCAAGTGTTTGGCCTGGACGAGGAGGCGAGCGCTGACGCTATTGAGATCTACGTGCACCGTCTGCGCAAAAAACTCGATGGTCAGGCGGTTGCAATTGTGACTTTTCGGGGGTTGGGCTACTTGCTGGAAAGCCGTGATGTTTAAGGTCGACAGCTTGCGCTGGGGGCTGCTGTGGAACCTGACGCTGTTGCTGGTGGTACTGATGCTGGCCAGTGGTTTAAGCGCATATTTCAACGGTCGCGAAGCGGCAGACACCGCCTATGATCGAACGTTGCTGGCCTCTGCCCGCACCATCGCAGCGGGCTTGTCGCAACGTGATGGCAGTTTGAGTGCTGACGTCCCTTACGTCGCACTTGATACCTTTGCCTACGACAGTGCCGGCCGCATCTACTACCAGGTCAACGATATTCACCAGCGGCTGATTTCCGGTTATGAGCACTTGCCCGCGCCGCCTCCCGGCACCCCGCGCACCGATGATTACCCGGCCTTGGCGCGCTTTTACAACGGTGAATACCTGGGGCAGAACGTGCGCGTGGTGAGCCTGCTCAAAGCCGTGAGCGAGCCCAACATGAATGGCATGGCTGAAATTCGCGTGGCAGAAACCGATGAAGCACGCGTGGCCATGGCGCGCAGTTTGATGGCCGACACATTGCTGCGTTTGGGCATGCTCGGGCTGGGCGCATTACTGGTCGTATGGTTTGCCGTCAGCGCCGCGCTGAGACCCTTGGAACGTTTACGCACTGCTGTTGAGGAGCGTGAACCAGACGATTTGCGGCCTTTGCCGCTGGTGCCGGTGCAGCGTGAATTGAGACCGTTGGTGCAGGCGCTCAATCACTTTACCGAGCGCTTGCGTGGACAGTTTGAGCGCCAGGCGCAGTTTATCGCCGACGCGGCCCATGAACTGCGCACGCCGCTGGCGGTGCTCAAGGCCCGGCTTGAGCTAGGGGGGCGTTCCGATAACCCGCAGACCTTGCGTCATACACTGGAGCAAGCGGGCCAGGACACCGATCGGCTGACGCATTTGGCGAACCAGCTATTGTCACTGGCGCGTATTGAAAACGGCGCTCGCGCCATTGCTGAAGGCGGTGCGCAATTACTCGACCTCAGCCAATTGGCGCGAGACCTTGGTATGGCCATGGCGCCATTGGCGCATTATCGAGGGGTGGCGTTGGCGCTGGAGGCTGATCACCCGGTGTGGCTGCGAGGAGAACCGACTTTGCTCAATGAATTGTTGAGCAACCTGATAGACAACGCTTTGGCGCACACGCCGGTGGGCGGCAATGTGATTTTGCGAGTGACCTCTGCGGCGGTGCTGGAAGTTGAAGACGACGGACCGGGTATTCCGTATGAAGACCGCGAGCGTGTCTTTGAGCGTTTTTATCGGCGCAACCAACAGGTGGCGGGTTCGGGGTTGGGGTTGGCGATCGTCGGCGAGATCTGCCGCGCGCATCTGGCGCATATCAGCCTGCATGATGGCGCCCAGGGTGGGTTGAAAGTGCGGGTGAGCTTTGTGCCGGCCAGCGGCAATCGTGCGGTGTAAACCTGCAGGCGCGATTTTAAAACGCAAGAGATCGCAGCCTTCGCCAGTTCCCACGCGAGTATGGCCACGGGAAAAAAGGTCGGCTGTCAGGCCGTCAGTGTTTGATTTTGATCTGGGTTTTGATCTAAAAGGCCCCCCTTAAACCACGCTGGCCGAACATGCTGGGCGTTAAATAAACATCCCGCGGGCATCGTCCAGCTCTTGCCGAAGCTTTTCGCAGTCCGCATCCAGCCGCAGCCGATTGAAGGCCGGGAGGGCGTTCAGTTCTTGGCTCAGGATCGAGGCGTTGCGCTGATGACAGAACACGGTGGCGATTTGCACCAGGTCGATGTAATCAAAGGCTTTGGATTCTCGGGTGAAATCCAGGTATTGGCCGGGTAGCTTGAGCAGCATTTCCGGGAACTCCCAGACCGCGAGCAACTTGTCGCCAATCAGCGGGTGAATGCGTTCGA
The DNA here is from genome assembly GCF_044762555.1 of Pseudomonas sp. NPDC096917. Taxonomy (NCBI): domain Bacteria; kingdom Pseudomonadati; phylum Pseudomonadota; class Gammaproteobacteria; order Pseudomonadales; family Pseudomonadaceae; genus Pseudomonas; species Pseudomonas sp. NPDC096917. The sequence continues at coordinate 99,529 of NZ_JBIWEO010000007.1, forward strand.
TCACGTGGTTCAACGACACCGGGTCCGAGAGCAGTTCATTGTGTTCCTCGGCATAGGTCAGGATCGGCAACACGCCAATTTGATGCACCAGCCCCCCGAGTGCGGCCTGGTCGGGTTTGAGCGAGGTGTAGCGACGGCACAAGGTGTAGCAAATACCGGCCACTTCCAGGCTTTGGCGCCACACGTCACGCATTTTGTTTTCGACGACTTCCGAGCGGGCATGGAAAATCTGTTCCATGACCAAGCCAATGGCCAGATTACTGCTGTAATTGACGCCCAGCCGGGTAATGGCCGTGTGCAAGTCGGTGACTTCGTAGAGCGCACGCAGGAGCGGGCTGTTAACGACTTTGATCAGTCGTGCTGCCAGCGCCGTATCGCGACCGATGACTTTACTCAGATTACTGACGCTGATCTCAGGGTTTTCTGCTGCCTTGCGGATGTTTAACGCCACTTCCGGTAGCGTGGGCAAAACCAGGTCATCTCGATCGATGGCCTTTACCAAGTCCATTTGGACTTTGTGCGCCAGCATACTCATTGTTGTTCTCTAGGGTGGCAATTAGCGCTGGATCTCACGATCACGGTCTAGCTGATAAGGCAGATCAAGCAGCAAAAGCTCAGGACCCTGCACATCACCCACATGAATGTCTCCCGCTTCGGCCGCCTCAGCGGTTAATACGCCAAGCAATTCAATGCTGTCTTGCGCTTGAGCGGCAATGACAACTTCGCCCACGGAACTGTTGTGCGTCGGGGAAAACAGCGGTGTTCCAGGTTCTGGCACAGCGTTGTTCGCCCCAAGCGACAGACGGTAGAGACGGCGTTTGAGTTTGCCGAGGTATTGCATGCGCGCCACGATTTCTTGCCCGGTGTAGCAGCCTTTTTTGAAGCTGACACCGCCCACAGCTTGCAGATTGAGCATTTGCGGGATGAATAACTCGCGAGTCTGGGGCATGACCTGGCCGATACCGGCGCGTATCTGGCCAAGAAGCCATTGATTGAGATCGGCTTCAACCAGTTGCGCCTGCAAGTGCTGGCGCAGGGCGTCGGTTTGTTCAACCGGGGCCCACAGTTCGGCACGTCCTTCAGAAACCCGAATGGCAATAAGGCCATTGGCACGGGCCACGCTGTCGGTGTCGGCTGGCAGCGGGATGCCCAGATTTTCCAGTACCGCGTCGGCCTGGTTCAGGCCAAAGCGCACCCAATTGGCGCTGTCATCAGTCAGTTTGGACTTGGAGAACACCGCGTATTTTTTCAGGTCAGCCAATTGCGGCTCAACCAGTTCGCGTGCCATGGCCAGAAAGCAGCCCTGGGGTTCGAGGACGATACGGAAGCTGGACTGCATCCGGCCTTTTTGCGTGCAACGCGCACCCAGGCTTGAGCGCGTGTCGCTCAAATAGTTGAGGTTGCAGGTTAATTGCCCCTGCAGGAACTTGCTGGCGTCGTTGCCGATAACAGCGAGAACGCCTTCGTGAGACAGGGTGCAGAAAAAAGCAGAGTCGGCCATGAGTCATCGCAGGTTATAAAGTCTGGGGCACATCATAGAGGGGTGACCTGTAAATGGGTAGTTCGCAAAGGATCAACACACAGCGACCAAAGCCGACTGTTCTATAACGGATCGGTCTGTATACTTGCGCTCTATTTGAGGAGCGCTCCATGGTCGAAGATGTTGAACTCAATCGTCTCTACTGGCACAGCCGGCGCGGCATGCTTGAGCTGGATGTACTGCTGGTGCCGTTCGTCAGGGAGGTTTACCCGCACCTTAATGACGTTGATCGCGAGTGCTACCGCAAACTGCTTGAGTGTGAAGACCAGGACATGTTCGGCTGGTTCATGGAGCGTGCCGAGTCTGAAGACCCGGAGCTGCAGCGCATGGTCCGCATGATTCTGGACCGTGTACAACCCAAGTAATTATTTTGAATGCCGCTGGCAGGCCTCAGGCCGATTGCTGGCGGCATATCTTGCAGCCCAATCGCTGGCGATGATCTCAATCTGCCTTCTTTCGCTGCCTGAGTGGGCCCGCCTGCTCGGGGTTTTGTTGTGCATGGTGCATGGGTTTTGGGTGCTGCCGCGACACATTCGGTTGACCCATGCGAGTGCATTTACCGGTCTGCGATACAGTGCCGAGGGCTGGCAATTATGGAGCCGTGCCAAGGGCTGGCAGGCCGTGCAACTGCACCGCGACAGCTTGGCGCTGCCGTTCATGGTACTGGTGCGTTTCAGGCTGCGGGGCGAGCGCGGGGTGAGGTCAGTGTGCATCCCCGGCGACGCGATGGCGCCGGATCAACATCGGCGCCTGCGTGTGCGGCTCAAGTTCAGTCGACGTAGGTGGTTGGCACCAGAATAGTGTCCAGCGCTTCGGGCAGCATGTCCGGGTAGTCAAGGGTGTAATGCAAACCTCGTGACTCTTTTCTCTCCATCGCGCTGCGGATCATCAGCTCAGCCACTTGGGCCAGGTTGCGCAACTCGATCAGGTCGCGGCTGACCTTATAGTTGCTGTAGAACTCATCGATTTCATCCAGCAGCAGACGGACGCGGTGTTGTGCGCGTTGCAGGCGCTTGTTGGTGCGCACGATACCCACGTAGTCCCACATAAAACGCCGCAGTTCATCCCAGTTGTGGGCGATGATCACGTCTTCATCCGAATCCGTCACCTGGCTGGCATCCCAGCTAGGCAGGGCGTCGGGGATCTCGATCTGATCCAGTTGGGTCAAGATGTCGGTGGCAGCAGAGCGGGCATACACGAAGCATTCCAGCAATGAGTTGCTGGCCATGCGGTTGGCCCCGTGCAGGCCGGTAAAGCTGGTTTCACCGATCGCGTACAGTCCGGGGACGTCCGTTCGGCCGTGCACGTCGACCAGTACGCCGCCGCAGGTGTAGTGCGCAGCCGGCACGACCGGGATCGCTTGCTTGGTGATGTCGATGGAGAATTCCAGGCAGCGCTCATAGACCGTTGGGAAGTGGGTCTTGATGAACGTGTCGGACTCATGACTGATGTCCAGGTACACGCAATCGATGCCCAGACGCTTCATCTCATGGTCGATGGCACGCGCCACAATGTCTCGCGGGGCCAGTTCGCCGCGTGGGTCAAAGCGGTGCATGAAGCGCTCGCCATTGGGCAGCTTGAGGTGTGCACCTTCGCCACGCAGGGCTTCGGTGATCAAAAAGCTCTTGGCCTGTGGGTGATACAGGCAAGTTGGGTGAAACTGATTGAACTCCAGGTTCGCGACGCGACACCCCGAACGCCAGGCCATGGCAATGCCATCACCGCAGGCACCGTCGGGGTTACTGGTGTAGAGGTACACCTTGGCGGCACCGCCCGAGGCCAGAACCGTAAAGCGCGAACCGAAGGTGTCGACTTCGCCCGTCGTGCGGTCAAGCACGTAGGCGCCGAGGCAGCGATCGCCTTCCAGGCCCAGGCGGCGTTCGGTAATCAGATCAACGGCAACCCGTTGTTCGAGCAACTCGATGTTCGGGCGCTTTCGGGCTTGTTCGAGCAGGGTTGTGAAGATGGCCGCGCCAGTGGCGTCGGCGGCATGAATGATGCGGCGATGGCTGTGGCCGCCTTCACGGGTCAGGTGAAATTCAAAACCTGGGTGCTCTGGGTCAGCGGGTTCATCTCGGGTGAAGGGTACACCCTGGTCAATTAACCACTGGATGGCTTCGCGACTGTGTTCAACCGTGAAGCGTACGGCGTCTTCGTGACACAGGCCGCCTCCGGCATTGAGTGTGTCCTCGACGTGGGACTGCACCGTGTCGGTGTCATCCAGCACTGCAGCGACGCCACCCTGGGCCCAAAACGTCGAGCCATTGGCCAGATTGCCCTTGCTCAGCACTGCAATACGCAGGTGGCCAGGCAGCGTGAGCGCCAGGCTCAAACCGGCAGCACCGCTGCCAATCACCAGCACATCATGTTGAAAATGTCGGCTCATTCTTCTTATGTCCGCAAAAAAAGCGCCCTCTAGTATATAGAGGGGGGGATCGGCACAATAGCCGGGCCTTTGTGGCATCGGGAAATTACAGCGGGCGAGAAGTGTGCCTCAGACTTGAGCTGTCTGCATGCCGATTTGCAGAATAAATAAGCGAATCAGGGCCTGTTCTCAGCGTCGAGTCGAGGCGCGAAGCGTATTTTTTGATGTGCCGGGTGTTAAATCCGATATGGCATTTTGGAACTTTTCCAATAGGCCAGGGTTCCATATAGGGTTGCCCATCATAAAGGGGAGTCGCGTCAGTTCTATGCGGGGTGGCTGTTGCGGCCTCGGCAGGTGAATTTGTCGACAAGATTATTGACGCAGCCGGGCAGGCCCGAGCTGCGTTTTCGTGCGTGCCAAATCCGAGTGCGCAGGAAACTTGCCAGGGGGGAGAGAACTTTTGTGTAAAGCCCGAGTCTATGTTTGCAAGCCTGATCAATTAGCAAAGCGCTCTTCCTCCCGGTCTTATGAGGAGTATTCATGCTAACCCAGGAAGAGGATCAGCAGCTGGTCGAGCGCGTACAGCGCGGTGACAAGCGTGCGTTCGATCTGCTAGTGCTGAAATACCAGCACAAAATTCTCGGGTTGATCGTGCGTTTCGTGCACGACACCCATGAAGCCCAAGATGTTGCGCAAGAGGCCTTTATCAAGGCATATCGAGCACTTGGCAATTTTCGTGGTGACAGTGCGTTTTATACGTGGCTGTACCGTATCGCCATTAACACGGCGAAAAACTATTTGGTGTCACGCGGTCGTCGTCCACCCGATAGTGATGTGAGTTCTGAAGATGCTGAGTTTTATGATGGTGATCACGGGCTTAAAGATCTGGAATCGCCGGAGCGCGCCTTGCTCCGCGACGAGATCGAAGGCACGGTTCACCGCACCATTCAGCTTCTGCCAGAAGATTTACGTACGGCATTAACTTTGCGTGAATTTGATGGTCTGAGTTACGAAGACATTGCGAGCGTCATGCAATGTCCGGTAGGTACCGTGCGCTCCCGGATTTTCCGCGCTCGGGAGGCCATCGATAAAGCCCTGCAGCCCTTGTTGCAGGAAAACTGAGACAGCGGCGACAGCCAAGAGAGGAACCGCCATGAGTCGTGAAGCCCTGCAGGAATCGCTGTCCGCAGTGATGGATAACGAAGCGGACGAACTGGAATTACGTCGGGTATTGAATGCCTTTGACGACCCACAAACACGTGACACCTGGTCGCGTTATCAAGTTGCCCGTGCAGTGATGCACAAGGACTTGCTGATGCCGCGCCTGGACATCGCCTCGGCTGTGTCGGCCGCGTTGGCCGAAGAACAGGCCCCGGCCAAAGGGGTTCGTGGCCCTTGGCGCAACATAGGCCGTCTGGCAGTTGCCGCCTCGGTGACCGTAGCGGTGCTGGCGGGTGTCAGACTGTACAACCAGGATGACATCGTCGGTGCCCAGCTTGCCCAGCAAAGCGGCCAGCCGAGCCTGAGTGCTCCGATGGTTAAAGGCCCGGCTGTTCTGGCCAACTACACCGAAAATACAGAGCATGGCACTGGGCCTATGGCTAACGGAGTGCTGCAAGGTCAACCTGGTTGGCAAGATCAGCGTTTGCCGGGCTACCTGCGCCAACATGCTGAGCAAGCGGCCTTGAAGGGTGCTGAAAGTCCTCTGCCATATGCACGTGCTGCCAGCCTGGAAAATCGTTAAGGACCATCATGCGCGTCCTACCTCTGTTACCGCTTTTGCTCAGTGGCTGGTTTGCTGTACCCGCGCAGGCTGATGACGCCCAAGACTGGCTTAAACGGCTTGGGCAAGCCGATCAACAGCAAAGTTATCAGGGCACCTTCATTTACGAGCGCAATGGGAGCTTTTCGACCCATGGCATCTGGCACCGTGTAAAAGACGGGAAGGTTCGTGAACGGCTGATCCAACTCGATGGCGCTGCTTATGAGGTGGTTCGTGCCGATGGACGCACGGAATGTGTCTCTGGCAAATTTATCTCCGGTCTTGGAGATGTCGCAGACCCCGCTGCGCGACAACTGAATCTTCAGCGACTGGATGACTGGTATTCCGTGACCCGCACCGGTGACTCACGGGTAGCAGGTCGCCCGGTAGTGGTGATCGCACTGACGCCGCGCGACCAGCATCGTTATGGCGTCGAACTGTATCTGGACCGTGAAACCGGCTTGCCCTTGAAATCATTGCTACTCAATGACAAAGGCCAGCTGCTGGAGCGCTTTCAGTTCACCCATCTGGAATTAACGCCCCCTGATGACAGCCAGCTCAAGCCCAGCGGGCAATGCCGGTCTGTTGCCATGGTTGACGATGCTTTGCCCTCGATTAAACCTGCACATGCGTGGCATTCCGACTGGCTGCCCCCGGGTTTTGAGTTGCTCAGCAGTACCGTGCGTCGCGATCCGAAGACCAAGTCAGAAGTTACCAGCCTCATGTATGACGATGGCCTGACCCGGTTTTCTGTGTTTCTTGAGCCCTTGAAAGGTGCCGCTGTTCCCGATATGCGGTTGCAGCTTGGCCCGACCGTTGCCGTCTCAAGGCATCTCACCACGCCCGACGGAGACATCATGGCGACGGTTGTCGGCGAAATACCGATGGGTACCGCCGAGCGTATTGCCCTCTCAATACGAGCAGGGCAGGCCGAAACCCCGTCTCAGGCCAAACCTTAGTGGAACGCCGAAATGAGCAGTGACCCTATCCATGTGCACTGTGTTTCATCTTTTAATCTAGGTCAGTGCCCTTCGGGCGCTGGCCTTGTTTGTTTTCCGGGTCCTGAAAATACGGTCTATGCTGGCTTTAGTTTTTTTGGATCTGGTGCCTACCCCTGCTGCTATTAACGGGAGCTGTAAATCAATGCCTCGATTGAAATCTTACTTACCCATTTTTGCTGCGGTGATGATGCTCGGGCAGGCAGTACCGGCCCTGGCTGAAGCACAGCTACCGGACTTCACGCAATTGGTCGAGCAAGCCTCGCCCGCTGTTGTGAATATCAGTACTACGCAAAAGCTGCCGGACCGCAGAGTCTCGAGCATGCAAATGCCTGATCTGGAAGGCCTGCCACCGGGTCTGCGTGATTTCTTTGAACGCAGCATGCCGCCAGGCATTGGCGGTGGTGGTCAAGGCGGACGCCAACGCGAGGCCCAGTCTTTGGGGTCGGGCTTCATCATCTCGCCGGACGGCTACATCCTGACCAACAATCATGTGGTTGCGGATGCGGATGAAATCATCGTGCGTCTGTCTGACCGCAGCGAAATGAAAGCCAAGCTGGTGGGCACTGACCCGCGTTCCGATGTGGCGTTGTTGAAAATTGAAGGCAAAAACCTGCCGGTTCTGAAACTGGGCAAGTCCCAGGACCTCAAGGCCGGTCAATGGGTCGTTGCGATCGGCTCCCCGTTCGGCTTTGACCACACGGTGACCCAAGGCATCATCAGCGCCATCGGCCGCAGCCTGCCGAATGAAAGCTATGTACCGTTCATCCAGACTGACGTGCCGATCAATCCAGGAAACTCGGGTGGTCCACTGTTCAATTTGGCGGGTGAAGTCGTGGGCATCAACTCGCAGATTTACACCCGCTCCGGTGGCTTCATGGGCGTGTCCTTCGCGATTCCTATTGATGTCGCGATGGATGTTTCCAATCAGCTCAAGACTGGCGGTAAAGTGAGTCGTGGCTGGTTGGGCGTGGTGATTCAAGAGGTCAACAAAGACCTGGCTGAATCATTCGGGTTGGATAAACCTGCCGGTGCTCTGGTTGCTCAAGTTCTGGATAACGGCCCGGCTGCCAAAGGCGGCCTGCAAGTGGGTGACGTGATCCTGAGCATGAACGGTCAACCGATCATCATGTCGGCAGACCTACCGCACTTGGTGGGTGCTCTCAAGGCGGGTAGCAAAGCGACTCTTGAAGTGATTCGCAACGGCAAGCGCCAAACGCTGGACCTGACTGTGGGTGCGATCCCGGATGAAGGCAAAGAGCTGGCGGGCACTACCGGTGCTGAGCAAAGCAGCAACCGTCTGGGCGTGTCCGTGGCGGACTTGAGCGATGAGCAGAAGAAGGCCAACGACATCAAGGGTGGCGTGATCATCAAAGACGTACAGGACGGTCCTGCGGCATTGATCGGTCTGCAACCTGGCGACGTGATTACTCACCTCAACAACCAGGCGATTTCCGATGCCAAGCAATTCACTGAAATTGCCAAGGCATTGCCGAAAAATCGTTCTGTGTCGATGCGTGTACTGCGCCAAGGTCGTGCCAGCTTCATTACCTTCAAGCTGGCCGAGTAAGGGGTTAACTCTGACCTGTGTGAGCGGCATGACCTAGTGGTCAGAGGTAGCAAGTGGCTTGCATCGACAGCAAGCTCGCTCCCACAGGAAATTTGAGGTAAGTCCGAACCTTTAAAAAAGCCCGTATCGAGCGATACGGGCTTTTTTTATTTCTTCTGCTTGGGGATCCGCACCAATTGACTGCTTGAGTACAGGTCGTGCCACGTGCGGTTCTGTTTATCGAACACCGCCCAGATAAACCCCAGCCCTAAACACAGCCACGAACCAATCGACACCATAAACCGCAGCAGCGCTTGCCACAGGCTGATGGCTGTACCGTCAGCGTTTTGTACCCGTACGCCCCATACCTGCATGCCCAGGGTTTGGCCGTTGTGGGTCCAGAACTTGGCAAAGAATGCGAAGAGCACGAAGAACAAAATGGTTGAAAGCAACGGATCACCGTCCAGTGCTCCGGCCTCTGACAGCGCGCGCATTTTGGCCTCGCCGATAAAGCCCATCATGATCAGCTTGTAGATAAAAGTGGTGACGATCAGTAGGGCAGTACACAGCAGGAAATCATAGAACATGGCTGCCAGGCGGCGCCCCAGGCCAACGGCGGGAAAGTCGCCTTGAGGGCTAAGTGGTTGTTTCGACATGGCAGGGTCTCGTGAAGGAAAAACCCATAGTACGAAATTACGCCCATAAAAAAGCCTCTGATGTCAGCATCAGAGGCTTTTGTGCAGCAGAGGCTTAAGCTTCAGCTTGAACTTCGTCAGCCTGCATGCCTTTTTGGCCTTGAACAGCGATGAAGGTTACTTTCTGGCCTTCTTTCAAGCTTTTGAAACCGTTGCCCTGAATGGCACGGAAGTGCACAAACAGATCCGGACCGCTTTCCGGAGTGATGAAACCAAAACCTTTTTCATCGTTAAACCACTTAACGGTACCGCTCTGACGTTGAGACATTTCTTAATTCCTTGACGCTAACAATTAATGACAGCCCCTTTGTATTGAAAGAGGACTGGTGCTGGGTTGCAGGAAAGTAAGAGACGCAGAACGGGTTGTAGCAATCATAGAGCTACTGCCCAGGTCACGATTCCAGCGACCCATGCAAACACAGTGCTCGAACTCTACGAAACTAGGATTGAAAAAACAAGCCCCTTAAATAAACACCTTATAACCCCACTGTAGTTCGTTTAAACGAATGAGAACGGTAGGGGGCGCTGGCTTCGCGACCGTGTTTAAAGATCAAAAGATCCCTGGGCAAGCTCGCTACTAAAGTGGAGTGTGTTCAGACTTAAAGAAAGTTTAGTCATAGAGATGTTCAATTGTTTTCGTGTTTTAAATGAGGCTTTCACTATCGAAAATTCGCACTGTTTTGTAGCAGTTGTATGCACACAAGTAACACGGGCATACAACTGTATATACGGATAGCGACAGATCTGACGCTTATCCTCGGTAATAACGTTGCGCTACAAATGGCATCTTCGAGACTTTCATCGGTACAGTTTTACCACGCACTATCGCCCAGACTTCGCTGTCTACCGCTGTATGTTCGGTGTCCAGGTAAGCCATTGCCAGGGGGGCGCCGAGTGTCGGGCCAAAGCCGCCGCTGCACACGCGACCGATGACCTTGCCGTCTTTATCAACCACTTCTGCGCCTTCACGCACGGGGGTGCGTTCTTGGGGCAGCAGGCCGACCCGTTTTTGTGCAACACCGTTTTGCTGCTGGGCAAAAATCTGTTCGGCACCGGGAAAACCACCAGCACGCGGGCCATCGGCGCGACGCGATTTGGAGATGGCCCACAACAGCCCGGCTTCAATAGGTGTGGTTTTTTCGTTCATGTCATGCCCGTACAGGCACAAGCCTGCCTCAAGCCGCAATGAATCGCGTGCGCCCAAACCAATGGCCTGAACTTCTGGTTCTGCCAACAGGTGGCGTGCCAAGGCTTCAGCGCTTGCTGCAGGCACCGAGATTTCAAAGCCGTCTTCGCCGGTATAACCCGAGCGGCTGACATAGCAGTCAACGCCCAGCAAGGTGACCGGGGCAAACTGCATAAAGGTCATCTTTGCCACTTCTGGCGCCAGACGTTGCAATACAGCCACCGCCGCCGGGCCTTGCAGCGCCAACAGAGCGCGCTCTTCAAACAATGGCTGGATGTCGCAATGGGCGCTCACGTGCTGACGCAGATGTGCCAGGTCTTGATCCTTGCAGGCCGCATTGACCACCAGGAACAGTTGGTCATTGCCCAGATTAGCCACCATCAGGTCATCGAGAATGCCACCTTGCTCATTGGTGAACATGGCATAACGCTGCATGCCCACCGGCAGGTCGATGATGTCCACGGGGACCAGGGCTTCCAGTGCTGTGGCCGCATCGGTGCCGGTCAGGAGGATTTGCCCCATGTGCGACACATCGAACAAACCGGCCTGTTCACGGGTGTGTTGATGCTCTTTCATGACGCCCAATGGGTATTGAACGGGCATGTCATAGCCTGCAAACGGCACCATGCGGGCGCCGAGTTCAAGGTGCAGTGCGTGCAGCGGGGTTTTAAGCAAGTGTTCGGTGGACATTCGTGACTCCTTGAAAATCAGCACTCAATAATGTTGACAGCCAGACCGCCGCGAGCGGTCTCTTTGTATTTGCTTTTCATGTCGGCGCCGGTCTGGCGCATGGTGCGAATCACCTTGTCGAGCGAGACAAAGTGTTGGCCGTCACCGCGCAAGGCCATGCGCACAGCATTAATGGCTTTGACTGAACCCATGGCATTTCGCTCGATGCACGGCACTTGCACCAGTCCGCCAATCGGGTCGCAGGTGAGGCCCAGGTTATGTTCCATGCCAATCTCAGCGGCGTTTTCGACCTGCTGCACACTGCCGCCCAGCACCTCGCACAACGCGCCAGCGGCCATGGAGCAGGCCACGCCGACCTCGCCCTGGCAGCCGACTTCAGCGCCAGAAATTGAAGCGTTCTCTTTGTACAAAATGCCGATGGCGGCCGCCGTCAGCAAAAACCGCACCACACCATCTTCGTTGGCGCCGCCGATAAAGCGCATGTAGTAATGCAGCACGGCCGGAATAATCCCCGCCGCGCCGTTGGTGGGAGCCGTGACCACGCGCCCGCCATTGGCGTTTTCTTCATTGACCGCCAACGCATACAGATTCACCCAGTCGAGCACGGACAACGCATCGCGCAGCGCGGCCTCTGGGTTTGCACACAGTTGACGGTGCAGCGCGGCCGCCCGGCGTTTCACTTTCAAACCTCCGGGTAAAATCCCCTCATTGCGACAGCCCGCACTCACGCAGTCCTGCATGACCTGCCAGATGTGCAGCAAACCACTGCGGGTTTCGGCTTCGGGGCGCCAGGCACTTTCATTGGCCAGCATCACCTGGCTGATCGACAGGTTGTGCGTGACGCAATGGCGCAGCAGATCCTTGGCGTTTTTGAACGGGTACTTCAGGACGGTGCTGTCTTCGACAATGCGGTCGGCGCCCGCGGCGCCTTCATCCACCACAAAACCACCGCCTACCGAGTAATACTCGCGGCTACGGATCTGAATGCCGGCCGCATCCAGGGCCCGAAAAATCATGCCGTTGGGGTGAAAGGGCAGGGGTTTGCGAATCATCGCGAGGTGCAGTTTTTCGTTGAATTCGATGGGATGTTCGCCCAGCAGGTTCAAACGCCCGCTGCTGCGAATGGCAGCCAGACGTTCGGCCACGGCTTGGGTGTCAACGGTGTCCGGGTGTTCGCCTTCAAGCCCCAACAACACGGCCTTGTCGCTGCCGTGACCCTTGCCGGTGGCGCCGAGGGAGCCGTAAAGCTCTACTTTTACGCAGGCCGTGCTATGCAGCAGATCATCACGACGCAAGCCTTCGACAAAACGCGCGGCAGCGCGCATGGGGCCGACGGTATGAGAACTGGAGGGGCCGATGCCAATCTTGAACAGGTCGAACACGCTTAACGACATAGGGTTCTCCGGTTTCTTTTAGGTGTATTGGCAAAACATTGTCTAGCCGCTGCCGCAGGCTGCGATGAGTTGCAGCGACCCTGCTTTTGACAGAAAAGCGAAGGTCCTGCGGCCCTTTTCGCAGCCCGCGGCAGCGGCTACAGGTTTTGTGTCAAGCCTCCTGATAGCTCTCGATCGACGGGCACGCGCAGATCAGGTTGCGGTCGCCGAACACGTTGTCGACACGGCCAACCGGCGGCCAGTATTTGCCTTCGATCAAGGACGCCACCGGGTACACCGCTTGTTCACGGCTGTAGGGGTGAGTCCACTCGCCAACCATTTCGGCTGCTGTGTGCGGGGCGTTTTTCAGCGGGTTGTCTTCTTTGTCGAGGCTACCGTTTTCGACCGCGCGAATCTCTTCGCGGATGCGGATCATGGCTTCACAGAAACGGTCCAGTTCTTCCTTGGACTCACTTTCTGTCGGCTCGATCATCAACGTACCTGCCACCGGGAACGACATGGTCGGGGCGTGGAAGCCAAAGTCGATCAAGCGCTTGGCCACGTCATCAACGCTGATGCCGCTGCTCTCCTTGAGCGGGCGCAGGTCGAGAATGCATTCGTGCGCCACCAGGCCGTTGGCGCCCGAGTACAGCACCGGGTAGTGCTCTTCGAGACGTCGGGCGATGTAGTTGGCGTTCAGAATGGCCAGTTGCGAAGCACGTTTGAGGCCTTCGCCGCCCATCATGCGGATGTACATCCAGGTGATCGGCAGAATGCTCGCACTGCCAAACGGTGCTGCGCAGACCGCGCCCTCTTTGCGCTCCATGGTGCCGTGACCCGGCAGGAAAGGCGTGAGGTGCGACTTGACGCCAATCGGGCCAACGCCCGGGCCGCCACCGCCATGTGGGATGCAGAAGGTTTTGTGCAGGTTGAGGTGCGATACGTCGCCGCCGAACTTGCCCGGAGCGCACAAGCCGACCATGGCGTTCATGTTGGCGCCGTCGATGTACACTTGGCCGCCGTTGTCATGAATGATGCCGCAGATTTCGCGGATGCCTTCTTCGAACACGCCGTGGGTCGACGGGTAAGTGATCATCAGGGCCGCGAGGTGGTCGCGGTGCTCGATGGCTTTGGCGCGCAGGTCTTCAATGTCGACGTTGCCGCGTGCATCACAGGCGGTCACCACCACGCGCATGCCCGCCATGTTGGCAGTGGCCGGGTTGGTGCCGTGCGCTGAGGATGGGATCAGGCAGATGTCGCGGCGCTCATCGCCACGACTCTGGTGATAGGCGCGAATGGCCAGCAAGCCTGCGTATTCACCTTGTGAGCCGGCGTTGGGTTGCAACGAGATGGCGTCGTAACCGGTGGCCGCACAGAGCATGGCTTCCAGTTCGTTGGTCAGTTGCTGATAGCCCAGGCTCTGCTCAGCGGGTGCAAACGGGTGCAGGTTGCCGAACTCGGCCCAGGTCACCGGGATCATTTCGCTGGCGGCGTTGAGCTTCATGGTGCACGAGCCTAGCGGGATCATGGTGCGGTCCAGCGCCAGATCCTTGTCGGCCAGGCGGCGCAGGTAACGCATCAGCTCGGTTTCGGAGTGATAACGGTTGAACACCGGGTGGGTCAGAATCGGCGATTGGCGCAGCAATGCAGCGGGTAAGGTGCCTTTAACCGATTGAGCCAGCGCGTCAAAATCAGGCAGTGCCTGGCCGTCAGCGGCGAGCAGCGTCCATAGAGCGATCACGTCGCACTGGCTGCTGGTTTCGTCCAGCGACAGGCCCAGACGCTCGCTGTCGACCACGCGCAGGTTGATCTGCTGAGCATGCGCCTTGGCGTGCAGGGCGGCCGTCTGGCTGCCGGTGTTCAGCGTTAAAGTGTCGAAGAACTGGCTTTGCTCAACCTTTAAACCCAGCGCCGTCAGGCCTTGCGCCAGAATCGCAGTCAACTGATGAATGCGCTGAGCGATCTGCGTCAGGCCTTTAGGGCCGTGGTACACGGCGTACATGCTGGCGATGTTGGCCAGCAGCACTTGGGCGGTGCAGATGTTGCTGGTGGCCTTCTCGCGGCGGATATGTTGCTCGCGGGTTTGCATGGCCAGGCGCAGTGCAGGCTGGCCGTGACGGTCGACCGAGACACCGACCAGGCGCCCCGGCATGTCACGCTTAAACGCGTCGCGGGTAGAGAAATAAGCCGCGTGTGGACCGCCGAAACCCAATGGCACGCCAAAACGCTGGGCGCTGCCGATGGCCACGTCGGCGCCGAATTCACCCGGCGGGGTCAGCAAAGTCAGGGCCAGCAAATCAGCCGCTACAGCCACCAGTGCATTAGCCGCGTGGAAGCGCGCTACCTGTTCGCGGTAGTCGAACACATCGCCATTGCTGGCCGGGTATTGCAGCAGTGCGCCAAAGAATGTCGAAACATCGCTCAATTCGCGCTCATCACCGACTACCACTTCAATCCCCAGCGGCTCGGCGCGGGTGCGCAGCACGTCGAGGGTTTGCGGGTGGCAGTGGCTGGAGGCGAAGAAACTGTTGCTGGTTTTGTTCTTGCTCAGGCGTTTGCAGAAGGTCATGGCTTCGGCAGCGGCGGTGGCCTCGTCGAGCAGTGACGCGTTGGCAATCGGCAGGCCGGTCAGGTCGCTGATCAGCGTCTGGAAATTGAGCAGGGATTCGAGACGGCCTTGCGAAATTTCTGGTTGGTACGGCGTGTAAGCGGTGTACCAGGCCGGGTTTTCCAGCAGGTTGCGCAAGATCGGCGAAGGCGTGTGGCAGTTGTAATAGCCTTGACCGATATAGGTTTTACACAGCTGGTTTTTGGCGGCGATGGCCTTGATCGAAGCCAGTGCATCGGCTTCGCTTTGGCCAGCAGGCAGGTTCAGAACGCTGGTGCCTTTGATGCTTTCCGGGATCACGCTGGCGCTGAGGGCTTCAAGTGATTCAAAACCAAGCGTGGCGAGCATGGCGTGCTCGTCGGCCTGGCGCGGGCCAATGTGGCGCGCGATGAATTCATTGGCGGTGCTGAGATTGATAGTCATGGCGGATTCCTCAGGCTTCGGCGTTGGCTTTGATCAGGCGGTCGTACGCGTCCTGATTCAGCAGCGCGTCGACCGCATTTGCATCAGCAGGCTTGAAGCGGAAGAACCAGCCTTCCCCCAGCGGGTCTTCGTTGACCAGTTCCGGGCTGCTGTCGAGCGCGGGATTCACTTCGAGCACTTCGCCATCCAGCGGCATGTACACGCCGCTGGCGGCCTTGACTGACTCAACAGTGGCGGCTTCTGCACCTTTGGCGTAAGCCTGCAACTCAGGCAGTTGAACAAACACCACATCGCCCAAAGCGTTTTGCGCAAAAGCAGTAATGCCCACGGTCACGCTGCCATCGGCTTCGGCACGCAGCCATTCGTGGTCTTCAGTAAAACGCAATTCGCTCATCGAAACTCCTCAGGCCCAGACGTGTCTGGTGGTCACAGGTGTAATGCTCGTGCAAGTCGAGCTACTCGATGACTTCACTGCAAAATGGCTGCCACTTTAGTAAAAGTCTTATTTATCAGGTGGTTGAGTGTTTTTTAGGGGCGGTTTACTGGTTGTCCTGTAGCGAAATCGATACAGCCCTAAGGCCCTTAAAAAATCCAAGAGGATCAAAGCCTTGAGCGACAGAGGGTTAAGGCCTGTGTATTGAATTCATTACACTGGAATGAAATCACTACAGCCCCTGTGGGCGCGTGCTTGCCTACAGGGGTCAGGTCTTGCTGGGGATCCCATATTTACGCAGCCGGTGCGCAATGGCGGTGTGCGAAGTTTGCAGGCGGTTGGCCAGTTGCCGGGTCGAGGGATAGCTGACGTAGAGCTTTTCCAGCAGTGCCTTTTCGAAGGATTCAACAGCGTGTTCGAGGGTTTCAACGTCACTGTCGCCTTGGCGCGCCACCGACGTTCCGGCAATGTCCAGGTCGCCAATGTCGACCAGCGTGCTCTCGCAAATTGCAGCCGCGCGAAAGATCACGTTCTGCAATTGGCGCACATTCCCCGGCCAGCGATTGCCCAATAGCGCCGGGTATGTGCCAGGTGCCAGGCGGCACGCGGGGCGCTGGATTTGGGTGCAGGCCTGCTGCATGAACGTGCGCGCGAGCAGCAAAATATCCTGGCCACGTTCGCGCAGCGGCGGTACTTCGATGCTCAGCACGTTAAGGCGATAGAACAGGTCTTCGCGAAACGTGCCCTCGTTGACCATTTTTTCGAGGTTGCGGTGTGTGGCGCTGAGGATCCGCACATTGACCTTGACCTCACGTTCGCCACCGACCCGACGGAAGCTGCCGTCATTCAAAAAGCGCAGCAGCTTGGCTTGCAGGTACGGTGACATTTCAGCGATTTCATCCAGAAACACGGTGCCGTGGTTGGCCAGTTCCATCAGCCCTGGCTTGCCACCGCGTTGTGCGCCGGTGAAGGCGCCTGGGGCGTAACCGAACAGCTCGCTTTCAGCCAGGTTCTCCGGGAGCGCGGCGCAGTTCAAGGCCAGAAACGGCGCCGCAAAACGGGCGCTGATGGCGTGGCAGGCCCGGGCCACCAGTTCTTTGCCGGTGCCGGTTTCACCTTGAATCAATAACGGCGCATCCAGCGCTGCCACGCGCTGTGCACGGGCTTTCAAGGTGCGGATCGCCGGCGATTCACCGAGCAGCGCGTCAAAGCCTTCAGCATGGTCGTGGTGCAGCGCAGCCAGACGTTCACCAATGCGGCTGGGCTGGTACAGCGTGAGCAGGGCACCGGCATCGGTAATCGGCGTGGCGTCGAGCATCAGAGGATGCCCGTTAAGCGTGACCTCACGCAGGGGCAGGCGAAAACCGTTTTCCAGCAACACATCCAGCAAGCCAGGGTCACTGAACAGCTCACCGATGCTTTCACCCGTCGGGTCGCGGCCATACAGCGTCACCAATGCCGGGTTGGCCAGCAGCACATGGCCGGCGCTGTCCAGGGCCAGAACGGGGTCGGCCATGGCGGCGAGCAAGGCATCGAGTTGCAGGTGGCGGCGCTGGCCGGGCAGGATGTCGACCACCATCACCGACTGCACACCGTTGACCCGGAACAGTGCTTCGCGCAGTTCGTCGAGCACTTGCGGGCTGAGGGTCGGGGCGTCGATGTAAACGTTGGGTGGTACCATCTCCACCGCATCCAGATTGAGATTACGCCCGCCGAGCAAGGCCAGAACTTCCTGGGTGATGCCGACACGGTCGATAAAACTGACATGGATGCGCATGGGAACGAGGAAAACTACGGCCAAGGGGTGGCCAGTATGCCTTGGCGGGGAGGATTAGGCCAAAACCCGAAGCCTTTGTAGCCGCTGGCTCAGTCTGCGATGGAGCGCGTTCAGGTTTTTGAAGCCCCTTCGGGCCTTATCGCAGCCTGCGGCAGCGGCTACACAGAGGCGGGTTATTCGAGGTGTTCAGGCTTAACCGGATCGCCCGGCTTGACGTCGAGTTGCTCTCGTACGTCCTTGAACATCAAATCGTAGAATTTATGCATCGACAGGATGTTCGCATGACTCGGAATGCCATTTTTCACGGCAATCTTGAAAGCTTCTCGCGCGAAGTCGAAGGCCATGTCCTTGGGCAGTGTGAACGTCTCCTTGAAGTCCTTCTGGTTGATCTGGCCGTGCATGTCGAATTGCATCGACTTGCCTTCCTGAGGATCCTGAACGACCTGGTAATCAATTTTGATGTCATAACCAAAGTCGCCAGGCTGCAGCGGCTCACGATGGATATGCAGGTGACCGGGTTCGAACGAGGCCATAGGGCTGCTCCTTGGGGATAAGTAGTCAAGGGCAGACTGTAAGGCCTGCCCTTAGGTTCAGAAATACGTAATGCCCGGTTTCTCGGTGCTGACCCGAGTACCCGCTTTACCTTGAACGATAGCTTCAATATCCGCCAGTGCGCCGATCACTGCGCTCTTGCCGGTTTTACGGGCAAACTCGCAGGCGGCTTCGACTTTCGGCCCCATGGAACCGGAGGCAAAGCCGAGTTTTTCCAGCTCATCAGGGTGCGCCTGAGCAATCCCCTTTTGGTCCGGCTGGCCCCAGTTGATAAACGCGGCGTTGACGTCAGTGGCAATGACCAGCAGATCGCTGTCCAACTGTTGCGCGAGCAGCGAAGAAGCCAGGTCTTTATCGATCACGGCTTCAATGCCTTTGAGTTTGCCGTCTTCGCCATACATGGTCGGAATACCGCCACCGCCTGCACAAATCACGATGGTGCCTTTTTCCAGCAGCCACTTGATGGGGCGAATTTCAAAGATGCGCTTGGGTTTCGGACTGGCCACCACACGGCGGAACTTGTCGCCGTCCGGTGCAATGCTCCAGCCTTTTTCGGCCGCCAGGCTCTTGGCTTCGGATTCGCTGTAAACCGGGCCAATCGGTTTGGTCGGGTTCTGGAATGCCGGGTCTTGAGGGTCGACTTCAACCTGGGTCAGCAGGGTGGCAAAAGCCGCCTCTGATGGCAGCAGGTTGCCCAGTTCTTGCTCGATCATGTAACCGATCATGCCTTCGGTTTCTGCACCGAGCACGTCCAGCGGATAGGGCGCTACGGCGGTGTACGACGCAGCTTGCAGCGACAGCAGGCCGACTTGGGGGCCGTTGCCGTGGGCCACGACCAACTCGTTGCCAGGGGCAATGCGGGAGATTTGGGCGGTGGCGGTGCGGATGTTTTCGCGTTGATTCTCAGCAGTCATGGGCTGACCGCGACGCAGAAGGGCGTTACCGCCCAGTGCAACGACGATACGCATAGAAAATGTCCTTATTGAGCAGGAAAGTCCGGGTTGTAGGGGGCCGCGTGTGTCGCGATCTTTTGATCTTTTACAAGATCGCCACACACGCTCGCGCCGACAGAGTTGGCGTTATGGCTTAGATATCAGCCAAGGCCGCTACCAGGATTGCCTTGATGGTGTGCATGCGGTTTTCGGCTTGCTCAAAGGCAATGTTGACCGGGGACTCGAACACTTCCTCTGTCACTTCAATGCCGTTTTTCAGGTTCGGGTGGTGTTCTGCCACGTCTTTGCCGACTTTGGTTTCACAGTTGTGGAACGCTGGCAGGCAGTGCATGAACTTCACGCGTGGGTTCTCTGCCGCTTTGATCATCTCGGCATTGACCTGATACGGCAGCAGCAGCTTGATGCGTTCGTTCCAGGCTTCAACAGGCTCGCCCATCGATACCCAAACGTCGGTGTGAATGAAGTCCACGCCTTTGACGGCGGCTTTCGGGTCTTCGGTCAGGGTGATTTTGGCGCCGCTTTCCTTGGCAAATTCCTTGCACTGCTTAACAAATGCTTCTTCTGGCCACAGGCCTTTAGGGGCCGCGATACGCACATCCATGCCCAGTTTTGCGCCGATCAGCAGCAGGGAGTTACCCATGTTGTTGCGGGCGTCGCCCAGGTAGGCGTAGCTGATGCTGTGCAAAGGCTTGTCGCTGTGTTCGCGCATGGTCAGCACGTCGGCGATCATTTGCGTTGGGTGGAATTCAGCGGTCAGGCCGTTGAACACGGGCACACCGGCATACTTGGCCAGCTCTTCCACGATCACTTGCTCAAAGCCACGGTATTCGATGGCGTCAAACATGCGGCCCAGAACGCGGGCGGTGTCTTTCATGCTTTCTTTGTGGCCGATTTGCGACGAAACCGGGTCGATGTACGTCACGTGCGCGCCCTGATCGTGGGCCGCCACTTCAAACGCGCAGCGGGTGCGGGTCGAGGTTTTTTCGAAGATCAGCGCAATGTTTTTGCCTTTCAAGTGCGGCTCTTCAGTACCGGTGTACTTGGCGCGCTTGAGATCACGGGACAGATCCAGCAGGAAGTGCAGCTCGCGTGGAGTATGGTGCACGAGGCTGAGCAGGCTGCGGTTTTTCATGTTAAACGCCATGGGGATCTCCTGGGTTTCTGGTTAACCGGCTTGCGCCGCCCCTTGTGGGGGCCAGCGCAAGCAATCAATTAGTGAATTAATAGGCGATGGGGTCGCGGATAATTGGGCAGGTCATACAGTGGCCGCCGCCACGGCCGCGGCCCAGTTCAGAGGCGCTGATGGTGATCACTTCGACACCGGCCTTGCGCAGCAGGGTGTTGGTGTAGGTGTTGCGGTCGTAACCGATCACCACACCCGGCTCCAGTGCCACCACGTTGTTGCCGTCGTCCCACTGCTCGCGCTCGGCGGCGAAGGCGTTACCGCCGGTCTCGACGACGCGCAGGGTTTTGAGGCCCAGCGCCTTGGCGACCACATCCAGGAAGCTGGACTCTTCACGTCGTACGTCAATGCCGCCGGCTTTGCTTTCATCCGGGTACAGGGAGAAGGCGACAATCTGGTTCACGACTTCCGGGAAGATGGTGACCAGATCGTGGTTGCAGAAGCTGAACACGGTGTCCAGGTGCATGGCGGCGCGTGATTTTGGCAAGCCCGCAACGATGACGCGTTCAACCGCTTTGTTCTTGAACAGGTTCTGTGCCAGTTGGCCGATGGCCTGGCGTGAGGAGCGCTCGCCCATGCCGATCAGTACCACGCCTTTGCCGATTGGCATGACGTCGCCGCCTTCAAGACTGGCGTTGCCGTGGTCTACTGTCGGGTCGCCGTACCAGATCTGGAAATCGGCGTTGGTGAACTCAGGGTGGAACTTGTAAATCGCAGTGGTCAGCAGGGTTTCCTGACGGCGCGCAGGCCAGTACATCGGGTTCAGCGTAACGCCACCGTAGATCCAGCAGGTGGTGTCGCGGGTGAACTGGGTGTTCGGCAGCGGTGGCAGGATAAAGCTGGTGTGACCAAGGAAATCACGGAACATCTGGATGGTCTTGCCGCCGAAGCTGCTTGGCAGATCGTCAGCCGATACGCCGCCAATCAGATACTCGGCTGCGTGACGCGGCTCCAGGCTTTTGATCCAGGCCTTGACCTCATTGACCAGGCCCACACCCACCTGATTCGGTGTCACTTTGTGGTCCAGGATCCAGTCCAGCGCTTCTGGCATGGCGACGATGTCGGTCAGCAAGTTGTGCATTTCCAGCACATCAATCCCGCGATCGCGCATCTTGGTCACGAAATCGAAGTGGTCACGCTTGGCCTGGTTAACCCAGAGCACGTCATCAAACAACAGCTCATCGCAGTTGTTCGGGGTCAGGCGCTGGTGAGCCAGTCCTGGAGAGCACACCATAACCTTATGCAGCTTTCCGGCTTCGGAATGTACGCCGTACTTCACTTTTTCCGTGGTCATTACAGTCATCCTCCAAAGTACATAAACAGGGTGTTACAGGGTTAGAAAGCCGTCGTACAGGCCATACGCCGCCACCAGGGCACCGATGACAACAGCGGCAAAAATCACTTTCTCGATAGGGGTGAACACTTGCTGGCCACTCTCGCGTTTCGCCTTGGCGAACAGAATCGCGCCAGGTGCATACAGCAGAGCCGAGAGCAGCAGGTATTTCAGGCCACCGGCATAGATCAGCCAGATGGCGTAGATCAGTGCGACCGAGCCGATGAACAGGTCTTTCTTGCGTTCAGCCAGGGCGTTTTCGTAAGTCTCACCGCGTACCGCCAGCAACAAACCGTAGGCCGCTGACCAGAGGTAAGGCACCAGGATCATCGAGGTCGCCAGGTAGATCAGCGACAGATAAGTACTGGCCGAGAACAGGGTGATGATCAGGAACACCTGCACCATGGCGTTGGTCAGCCACAGGGCGTTAACCGGTACATGGTTGGCGTTTTCCTTTTTCAGGAAGGCCGGCATGGTGTGGTCCTTGGCGGCCGAGAACATGATTTCGGCACACAGCAGCACCCACGACAGCAGGGCTCCCAGCAACGACACGATCAAGCCAACGCTGATCAGAACCGCACCCCAATGACCCACGACGTGCTCAAGCACGGCAGCCATCGACGGGTTCTGCAATTTCGCCAGTTCAGGTTGGGTCATGATGCCCAGCGACAGGACGTTCACCAGCACCAGCAACAGCAGTACGGTGATAAAGCCGATCACAGTGGCTCGACCCACGTCTGAACGTTTTTCGGCACGGGAAGAGAAGATGCTCGCGCCTTCGATACCGATGAACACCCATACGGTGACCAGCATCATGTTGCGCACTTGGTCCATCACGCTGCCCAGATCAGGGTTTTTCAGACCCCATATGTCACTGGTAAAGATGTCCAGTTTGAAGGCGAATACCGCGATCAGGATGAACAGAACCAGCGGAACCACTTTGGCGACGGTGGTCACCAGGTTGATGAACGCGGCTTCCTTGATGCCGCGCAGGACCAGGAAGTGCACGGCCCACAGCAATACCGAGGCGCCGATGATGGCCGCCGGGGTATTGCCTTCACCGAAGATCGGGAAGAAGTACCCCAGTGTGCTGAACAGCAGCACGAAGTAGCCGACGTTGCCGAGCCAGGCGCTAATCCAGTAACCCCAGGCTGACGAGAAGCCCATGTAGTCGCCGAAACCGGCTTTGGCGTAGGCGTAGACACCGCCGTCCAGGTCGGGTTTTCGGTTGGCGAGGGTCTGGAATACAAAAGCGAGTGTCAGCATGCCGACGGCGGTAATTGCCCAACCGATTAAAATCGCACCGACATCAGCACTTGCAGCCATATTTTGTGGCAGCGAAAAGATACCGCCACCAATCATCGAGCCGACTACCAGAGCAACCAATGCACCCAGTCGAAGTTTTCCAGGAGTATCAGACATTTGTAGTGACTCCAATCCAGGAGAAGTGAGGCCTAAAAGGTTATTCCGTTGTTTATTCAGGGAGTTGACATAGATCAGGGCATTACTACATTCCATTGTCAGCAAAGGAGAGAGGTCGCAATTGCGCATTTTTTTGACGCGACCCGAAAAGCCCATGCTGTCGGGCTTTCAGGTAATACGGCGGCAATAACTGGTGTATCGTGGGGATTGAAACTAGACACTATTTGCAGATTTGCAAATGTCAGCTTCATGTTTCATCTGATGGTTGCGTAAATGAAAATATCATCTATATATGGCGTGTTTTTTTGGGGGAGGGATTTCAATAGAAAATGTTGTTATTAAAAGGGGAATGTTTATTGCGCAACGGGTATGGACGAATAAGCTGTACATATATTTAGTTCAGTGAACATCTGTAGCCGGATAGCCGCTGATAATTAATCGAACAATGAGGTGGCAATGTCACAGCAGACACAGAGGCTTCGGCTCAATGCCCTGATTGCGTTAGTCGTCGGCTCGATGATTGGTGGCGGTATCTTTTCGCTGCCCCAAAATATTGCCGAGCGTGCTGCTGGCGGTGCGGTGTTGATCGGGTGGTCTATCACTGCCGTGGGGATGCTGGCGCTGGCCTTTGTGTTCCAGACGCTGGCCAATCGCAAGCCGGAACTGGACTCCGGGGTGTATGCCTACGCCAAGGCCGGTTTTGGCGACTACATGGGGTTCTCGTCAGCCTGGGGCTACTGGATCAGTGCCTGGATGGGCAACGTGGGTTACTTTGTGTTGCTGTTCAGCACCTTGGGCTATTTCGTGCCGGTGTTTGGTCAGGGCAACACACCGATTGCCATTGGCTGCGCCTCGATATTGCTGTGGTGCGTGCATTTTCTGGTCATGCGCGGCATCAAGGAGGCCGCATTTATCAACCAGTTGACCACCGTCGCGAAAATTGTGCCGATCGTGATGTTTATCGTGCTGGCTGCTGTCGCGTTCAAAGCAGACGTTTTTGTTGAGGATTTTTGGGGCACTGAAATGCCCAGCCTGGGCAGCGTGATGGACCAGGTGCGCAACATGATGCTCGTCACCGTGTTTGTGTTTATCGGGATCGAGGGCGCCAGTGTTTATTCAGGGCGCGCCGAAAAACGCTCGGATGTGGGCAAGGCCACAGTCATTGGCTTTTTGGGCGTGCTGGCCTTGCTGGTGCTGGTGAACGTGCTGTCGCTGGGCATCATGACCCAACCTGAACTGGCGAAATTGCAGAACCCCTCGATGGCGGGGGTGCTCAAGCACGTGGTGGGCGAGTGGGGGGCGATCCTGATCAGTATCGGGCTGGCCATTTCGTTGCTCGGCGCATTGTTGTCGTGGGCCTTACTGTGCGCCGAGATTCTGTTCGCCACGGCCAAGGACAAAACCATGCCTGCGTTCCTGAGGAAGGAAAACGCCAACCGTGTGCCGGTCAACGCCTTGTGGCTGACCAACGTGATGATCCAGATTTTCCTGATCATCACCCTGGTGTCGTCGGGCACCTACACCACCCTGATCTACCTCGCCTCATCGATGATATTGGTGCCTTACTTCTGGTCGGCAGCGTATGCGGTGCTGTTGTGTGTCCGCGGCGAGACCTACAAGCTGGCCAGTCGGCGACGGACCAAGGATCTGTTGGTGGGGGCCGTCGCGATGATTTATGCGATGTGGCTGCTGTATGCGGCGGGGCCTAAATACTTGCTGTTGTCAGCCTTTCTCTATGCACCGGGGGTTTTTCTGTTCGCCAAAGCCAAGCGTGAGCAGGGCGAGCCGCTGTTCAAGGGCGCTGAGCCGATAATCTTCGGGGCGGTGGTGATTGCTGCGCTGGGGGCAGCGTATGCGCTGTACAGCGGGGCGTTGACGCTATAAGCCTGCTATCTCTGTAGCCGCAGCCACAGGCTGCGGCTACAGAGGTTTATCGGTGGCAGCGGCCAATGGCAGCCGTTCTGGCCGTGACCAGATCCACAGGTTGCCCAGGCTCATGCCGGCAATGGCCAGGAATACCGGCCAGCCGTGATCAAGTACGTAGAGCATCAGCCCGGCACACAGCAGCATGCTGATGCTGGCGCTGACCTTGGCTTTGCGCTGGATGATTTTACCGTTGCGCCAGTTGAACAGAATTGGACCAAACAAACGGTGATTTTCGAGCCAGGCACTCAGGCGCGGGGAGCTCTTGGTCGCGGCCCAGGCGGCGAGCAAAATGAATTCGGTGGTCGGCAAGCCAGGAATCACAATGGCAATCAGGCCAATGCCCAGGCTTACGTAGGCCAGCACTCCAAACAGCAAGCGGGCAATTTTTGATGAGGATTGAGTTGGGTGTGTCATAGGCTCAAGGCGCAGAAAAAGGTTGCCCGGTCAGCGCTTGTTGATCGGGCAGGTGAAGCTTAAGCCAATTCAGGCTGTTTTACGTAAGTCTGCTCAAGCAGGAAGGTGAAGCGGCTGAATGCGTCGTTAGCCGCTTGTTCCAGTTCGGCGTCTTCCTCTGGGGTAAGCTCTATGGCGTCGAGCAGCTCAATGAAGCTATTCCAGTTACGTCCACGACCCTCAGCAGGCTCTGCCAAGTGACGAGCGCCATGAGTGGTACTGAGCCCGAGGCCTTCGGCTTGCTTGATGAGCATTTTGGCGCCCAACTTGGAGCCTTCGCTAACAAATACCCAGCCCAGTGCCTGAGCAATGCTTGGGTGCTTGACCGCTCCTGGAACCGGTGCAGGCAGTTTGATATTGAGGTCGAGCAGGTCATCTTTGATCTGCTGTGCTCGGCAACGCTCAGGCAGGTTAGGGATATGCTTGATCAGACGCTCATCCGTGTGCAGTGCTGCCAGCTCAGTCAAAAACAGGTACTGAGCCATGGCGAAATGGGCGTAGTTGGCGATGCTGGCGAAGGGATCGTGGCCCATGACTTTTTCGCCCAGCGTGTCGTGAGTCTGGCGGGTGGCCAGGGTCAGGCGCTTTGAACGCTCGGAGGGACGCGCAGCGGTATCTGGAGAGGTCATGCAAATATCCTTGAGAATGAGATGCGCTTTTTAACTAGACGATCAACAAGACGCATCACAGTAAAAATTCCTCACTGCTCAATATGAAAGTACTGCGCAGTGAGGCTCATGATCAGATGTCCCAGACCAGATTGACCGAGAAGTTACGGCCTGGCTGAGTCAGGCGATCAAGGTTGGCCGGGTCCACAACGGCTGCTTCACCTACGTTGTCGTAACTACGTACGTCATCCCAGAGCCAGTATTTCTTGTCGGTCAGGTTGTAAATACCTGCGTTGACCGTGACGTCTTGAGTGACCTTGTAGTAGCCCGTCAAATCAACAATGCCAAAGCCCGGGGTTTTGAACACCTTGCCTTCGATGTCTGGCGACTTGAAGCTGGTACTGTCCACGCGGTCTTTGCGCTGGGCCAGTGTCCAGCTCAGCAGTCCACCGTAAGTGTCCTGGTCGTAACCCAGGCCGAACACGCCCTTTAGCGGGTTAACGCTGTTCAGCGGTTTGCCAATGTCGTTGTTTTGGCCGTGGGCGTACGCAATCGAACCTTTGGTATAGAGTCCTTGTGGCGCGCCAAACGCGTCCAACTGCAACAGGCCTTTGACCTCAATACCCTTGATGGTTGCGTGTTTTATATTTCGACTTTTGAACGTTTCGATGTCATAGCCAGGCTTGATGTTGTCCTCGTCGATAAAGTCACGGTATTTGTTGTAGAACACCGCTACGTCAAACGAGCCTTCATCAAAGTTTCCACGCAAACCGGTTTCGTAGCTTTTGCTCTTTTCTGGCTCCAGATTTGGATTGGGCTCAACCACATAACCTTGCTGCAGGTTCTCAAAGCGTCCATACAGGGCTTTGGCGGTAGGCGTGCGGAAACCCTCGGCGTATTGGCCGTACCACATGTAGTTATCGTTAAACGCGTAGGTTATGCCAAGTTTTGGCGAGAGACGGTGCCAGTTTTTTTTGGCATCGCTGACAGGATCTTTACCGCTAGGGTTGGCTGAGGCCAAAAATGCATCGGTCAGATGCGGCGTCAGTTGGGTGTAGTCGTATCGTAGACCTGGCATAAAGGTCCACTGGTTCCAACGGATTTCGTCTTGGGCGAACAGGCTGTAAGTGTTGATAGTTGGGTCGGGGAAGTCGCTGAGCTTAGAAAACGTATCAACGGTATTAGCACTCACCGCGCCAACGGCTGAGCATTCCGGGCTTACGGCAAGGCAAATGCCCTGGCCAACACGCGAACCCGTCACTTTCTCGTGTTTGACAGTGGCGCCGTAGGTCAATAAGTGATCAGTTTTGGCGAGGGCAAACGCTTTGTCGAACTGGGCGTCAAACACCCATTGTTGCTCTTTATACAGGGTGTCTCGCGTGCGATAGACGTCTCGGGACGTCTTGTAGTGTTCTTCGCTGCTCTGATCAGTCTTTGCGATCTGATAGTTCAAGTTCACTTTGCCGTGATCGGCCAAAACACTGTCGAGAACAAAGGCGTTCTCCAAACCAAAGCGTTCGCGAGTCACGTTATCGCTACCGTTGCGAGAGCGGTAATAGTTAGTAGGTTTGCCGTTCCTGAATATGCCGCCGACAACGCTTTTCTGATTGATGTCACGTTTGTCGTCGTATTTTTCGTAGGTAAAGGCCAGTCGGTCGTCATCGTTGTAGTTCCATCCGGCTTTAGCCAGCACGTTGTTGGTACGTACGTCTTGCGGGTTAGCCGCAGTACGCTCCAAGCCGGTGCCACCGTGATCACCATAGGACTCTGTTTCGTGTCCATCGCGACGACTCACGTGCAACAAACCGTCGAATTGGTCGGCGCGGCCAGCCACGGTGGCTGATTTCAGCCAACTGCGATCTGCTGAGTCGTAACCTGCTTTCAGGCGTGCGCCGGAATCTTGTCCTGGTTTAATGATGTCGTCCGGGTTTAGGGTGTAGTAGCTGACGGCCCCGCCAATAGCGTTGCTGCCGTATAACACTGAAGCTGGGCCACGAAGAATTTCAACACTTCTGACAATTTCCGGATCAACGTAATTGCGTTGGGTCTTGGCGTAAGGGCCATTAAAGAAGGAGTTGGGGATTTCAACGCCATCGACTTGAGTCAGGATCCGGTCGCCGTCTATGCCACGAATGTTGTAGCCACTGATCCCGCCGCGCAAGCCCGCGCCACCCACTGAGACCCCCGGTTCATAGCGCACCAAATCCTTGATGGTATTGACGTTATCGCGGTCCATATCTTGCCGGTCATGGACAGTAACGGTGCTGGGTACTGAGGCTACGTCTTGTTCCTGACGCGTGGCACTGATAGTCACTTGCTGCAAGGCCAGGGGGCCGGAGGTCGCGCTGCGTTTTTCCAGAACGATGTTGTGATTGCTTAGCTTGCGGTAAGTCAGGTTGGTGCCGGTGAGCAGACGATCCAAAGCTTTTTCCGGGGGCAGGGAGCCGCGAACACCGGGAGACGAGACATCGTGTGCCAACTCGGCAGGCAAGCCTACTTGCCAGCCGGTCACGGCGCTGAAGTCATTTAGGGCAGACGCGAGTGGCTGCTGAGAAATTGCAAATTTGTAACTGCCCACGGAGCGATGAGTGGTCGATGCATCGGTCGCGGCCATGGCTGGTACCGCTTGAACGCCGGCCAGAAGCATGGCAACGGTCAACAACGACAATGTGCAATGGTGTAAGCCCCCAGTGCGTGCGTTGGATGAAGACCGACTGTTGAAACATGTGGGCATTGATAGCGCTCCGTGGTGAACGAATCTTATAGTTGCGAAGCTGACTCAAAATGCGAATCAGTTGCATTGACTACAACGAGACGAATGACCCACGGGCATCGAGTAAAAAAAAGACTCAACTAATTAAGAATGACCAGCGCCGGGTATTCCGAGATGTGGCTTGAGGTGATGTGCGCCAGGGAACGCACGATGTCCAGCGGTTGATCGAGACGGTAGTTTCCGGTCACGGTCACGTTGCCCAGTTTCCCGTTGGTGTTGACGATCCAGCCAGGGTAATAGCGCCGCACTTCATCCAGTACTTTGCTCATGGGGCAGTTCTCAAACACCAGTCGCCCTTGAACCCAGGCCAGGTCAGTCTGAGGGTTGAGCTTGGTGGGGCGGCTGAAACCGTTGGGGCCAATGCTGACGCTGTTACCGGCCGACAAACGCATTTGTGCGCCGGCACTGCTCACTCGCAAATCAACATTACCGCGCTGCACGCGAACCTGTGCTTCGCCATTGAGGTAACTCACGGCAAAAGCGGTATCGCGCACACTGACGCGCACCGGCCCGGCATCCAGAACCATCGGAAACTCAAGATTGGCCGGGATCTCAAAAAACGCTTCGCCCTGATATAGGCGGGCGCTGGATTGAGCGTTGACCACTTTGCTGGAAAATGCCGAATTGGTATTGAGCAGCACTTTTGAGCCGTCTTCGAGTTGCAGGCGCTGGCGCTCGCCTACCACGGTCAGGTGATCCGCTTGCAGGCGTAACGGCACATTGCTGTAACCCCCGACCGTCAGCACCAGCACAGCCGCCGCAGCCACGTGTTTCCAGTGCCGACTGATGCGGCGTAACAGGCCAGGCGGGCGAGGGGGGTGCAGGGTTTGGGCTGCCTCCCGCACCGGTTGTCCGTTCCAGAGGGTGTGGGCCTTGGCAAAGGCTTGGGCATGCGCCGGATCGGCGTTCAGCCAGGTGTTGAAATCGGTTTTTTGTTCGTCGCTCGCACACTCAAGGGTAATCAGCCAGTCCAGAGCCTGATCCATGGCGCTGTCTTGCAGCACCTTGTGCGCCGGTTCAGGCGCAGCAGATTTGTGAGTGTCCGTCACGGGTGTTCCTTGGCAGTTTCAGGGCTGGCTTGCGAGCATCGGCGCTAAAGATTAAGGCCGATTAAGCCTGTCGGCTACCCCGATGCAGATTGCCATTATCAATTTCAGTTCCTTCTGAACCGTACTCAATGAGACGTCAAGCTCTTGGGCAATCTCTTGATAACTGCAGCCATGCAGACGGCTGAGAATAAAAATACGCTGTTGGCGTGCGCTCAACTGGCTCAGGCTCACACTCAAACGCTCCAGTAATTGCGCGGCTTGATGGGCCTCTTCCGGGGTGCTGAGCGGGGAGGCGATCCCTTCAATGACTTCCATCGGTACATCGTCAACCACCGTGCACGCCTGAATACGACGGGCACGCAGATGATCGAGCGCCAGATTGCGCGCGGTCTGGAACACAAACGGTTCCAGGTGCTCGACTGTGCGCTCGCTCAAGGCGCGGGTAACTCGCAGGTAGGTCTCTTGCAGCAGATCCTCAGCGGTGCTGGGGTTGTGCACCATCCGCTGCAGGGTGCGCAGCAAGGTGACTCGCTGGGTAAGGAAGACTTGATTGAAGTGGGACTGACTCACAGTGCTACCCGACCGATTTTTAGCGAATGATAATGCTTATCATCTGTGCGTGTGGTCAAGTGATGTTTTGGATTTGTTGGATGAGTCCTCTCAGGCTGCGATCTCTTGATCTGCAAAATCAAAAGATCGCCGGGCAAACTCGCTCCTGCAGCGATTTTCGGTCAGTGTTTTAAACTCGCCCTTTCAAATACGCGCTGTAATCCGGGATACGGTGCTCGTGAGGTTGGCCCATCAATGGACTGCTGAGCAAATAGTCAGCTGTACATTCATTGCTCGCCACTGGAATGTTCCACACCGCAGCTACTCGCAGCAGGGCCTTGATGTCTGGGTCGTGGGGCTGTGGCTCGAACGGGTCCCAGAAAAACACCAGCATGTCGACTTTCTGCTCAGCGATCCGTGCGCCAACCTGCTGATCGCCGCCCAATGGGCCGCTGATCATGCTTTCAATCGGTAACCCCAGGCGTTGGCTTAACAGCAGGCCAGTAGTGCCGGTGGCGCACAGTTCGTGCTGACTGAGTTGCGCCTTGTGGCGTTCGGCCCAGTCCAGCAGGAAACCCTTGCAGTGATCGTGGGCCACCAGGGCAATGCGCTTGCGCGCTGCCAAGGTCGCCGTGGTGAAGCTGATACCGATCATCGCGTTACTCCGCGTTGTTCAGCGCCAGGCAGTTATCGAGCATACGGTTGGAGAAGCCCCACTCATTGTCGTACCACGCCAGCACTTTCAGTAGTTTGCCGCTGACCTTGGTGTGATTGGCGTCGAAGATCGACGAAAGCGGGTTGTGATTAAAGTCGCTGGAAACCAGTGGCAGGCTGTTGTAGCCCAGCACTTTGGAGTGTTGGCTGGCTTCTTTGAACACGGCGTTGACTTCGGCCGCAGTGACTTCACGCTTGAGCTCAACGGTCAGGTCGACCAGTGACACGTTGATCACTGGCACGCGTACCGCCATGCCGGTCAATTTGCCGGCCAATTCTGGCAGCACCAGGCCCACGGCTTCGGCCGCGCCGGTTTTGCTCGGGATCATGTTATGGGTTGCCGAACGCGCGCGGTACGGATCGGTGTGGTAAACGTCTGTCAGGTTCTGGTCATTGGTGTAGGCATGGATGGTGGTCATCAAGCCGTTTTCAATGCCAAATTCGCGGTTCAGAATTTGCGCGACAGGGGCCAGGCAGTTCGTGGTGCAGGACGCATTGGAAATAATTTGGTGCGATTGGCGCAAAATGTCGTGGTTAACGCCATAGACCACTGTCGCATCGGCATTTTTACCCGGTGCAGAAATAATCACTTTGCGGGCACCAGCCGTGATGTGAGCTTCAGCTTTGCTGCGCTCGGTGAAAAAGCCGGTGCATTCAAATACCACATCAATGTTCAGCGCGGCCCATGGCAATTCAGCCGGGTTACGGATGGCCGTCACCGATATACGGTCACCATTGACGGTCAGACTTTCCTGATCATGTTCAACGTCAGCGTCAAATGTGCCATGAACGGTGTCGTACTTGAGCAGGTGAGCGTTGATCGAACTGTCGCCCAAATCGTTGACGGCGACGATCTGCAAGTCCTGTCGGTAGCCTTGGGTATACAGTGCTCGCAGGACGTTACGCCCGATCCGGCCAAAACCATTGATTGCGATTCGTAGTGTCATGGAAAGCACCTGTCATCAATTTGTTGTTGGAATTACAAGATTATTCTCATAAAAATAGAAAACAAGCCATTTAAGTGGCAATATTTTGTTTTATCTACAACGAGTGACCTGAATCAACGGGTCCAAATGATTGAAGCCGCGTCTGCGAGCCTCAGTCAGCATAGGACACGTACAGGTCGCCACATCCGTTAGCCTGGAGTTCAACACATGCATCCCCGCGTTCTTGAAGTCACCGAGCGTCTTATTGCCCGCAGTCGTGCAACTCGCGAGGCTTACCTGGCGCTTATTCGCGGTGCAGCCAGCGACGGCCCGCAACGCGGCAAGCTGCAATGTGCCAACTTCGCCCATGGCGTGGCCGGGTGTGGCACGGAAGATAAAAACAGCCTGAAACTGATGAACGCTGCCAACGTGGCAATTGTTTCGTCATATAACGACATGCTCTCGGCGCATCAGCCCTACGAGCACTTCCCTGAGCAAATCAAACAAGCGCTGCGTGAAATGGGCTCCGTGGGCCAGTTCGCCGGTGGCACGCCCGCCATGTGCGATGGTGTGACCCAAGGCGAAGCGGGGATGGAACTGAGCCTGTTGAGCCGCGAAGTGATCGCGCTGTCGACTGCCGTCGCGCTGTCGCACAACATGTTTGATGCCGCGCTGATGTTGGGGATCTGCGACAAGATCGTACCGGGCCTGTTGATGGGCGCGCTGCGCTTTGGCCATCTGCCCACGATCTTTGTACCGGGCGGGCCAATGCCGTCAGGCATTTCCAACAAGGAAAAAGCCGACGTACGCCAACGTTACGCCGAAGGCAAAGCCAGCCGTGAAGAGCTGCTGGAATCGGAAATGAAGTCCTATCACAGCCCTGGCACTTGCACGTTTTATGGCACCGCCAACACCAACCAATTGCTGATGGAAGTGATGGGCCTGCACTTGCCGGGCGCGTCTTTCGTCAATCCTTATACGCCACTGCGCGATGCGCTGACGCGTGAAGCTGCGCATCAAGTGACCCGCCTGACCCAGCAAAATGGCGACTTCATGCCGCTGGGCGAGATCGTGGATGAGCGTTCACTGGTCAACTCCATCGTCGCGCTGCATGCCACCGGCGGATCCACCAACCACACCTTGCACATGCCCGCGATTGCCATGGCGGCCGGTATTCAACTGACCTGGCAAGACATGGCCGACCTGTCCGAGGTGGTGCCAACCCTGTCCCATGTGTATCCAAACGGCAAAGCCGACATTAACCACTTCCAGGCTGCGGGCGGTATGGCGTTCCTGATTCGTGAGTTGCTTGAGGCCGGCCTGTTGCATGAAAACGTCAACACCGTGGTCGGTCATGGTCTGAGCCGCTACACCCGTGAACCGTTCCTCGTGGATGGCAATCTGGTGTGGCGTGATGGCCCGATTGAAAGCCTCGACGAATCGATCCTGCGCCCGGTGGCCCGTGCCTTTTCGCCTGAGGGCGGGCTTCGGGTGATGGAAGGTAACCTGGGACGCGGGGTGATGAAGGTCTCGGCGGTTGCGCCAGAGCACCAGATTGTTGAAGCCCCGGCGCGGGTTTTCCAGGACCAGCAGCAACTGGCCGACGCCTTTAAGGCCGGTGAACTGGAGCACGACTTTGTCGCGGTCATGCGCTTTCAGGGCCCGCGTTCGAACGGCATGCCTGAGTTGCACAAAATGACCCCGTTCCTCGGCGTCTTGCAGGATCGCGGCTTCAAAGTGGCGCTGATTACCGACGGTCGCATGTCCGGCGCGTCGGGCAAAATCCCGGCAGCCATTCATGTCAGCCCCGAAGCGTCGATTGGTGGCGCACTGGCGCGGGTCCAGGACGGCGATCTGATTCGGGTCGATGGTGTTAAAGGTACGTTGCAACTGCTGGTAGATGAGGCAGAATTCGCGGCACGCACTCCGGCCGTCGGCACCTTGAGTAATGCCGTCGGTACGGGGCGTGAATTGTTTGCGTTTATGCGCCAGGCCTTCAGTTCGGCTGAGCAGGGCGCGAGTACCTTTACCTGCGCTCTGGAAAACCTTAAATGAAGCTCGCCCTCGTCGGTGATATTGGTGGCACCAACGCCCGTTTTGCGCTGTGGGAAGACGATCAACTACGTTGCGTCAACGTACTGGCCACTGCCGATTACGCGTGTCCGGAAGACGCGATCAAGGTCTACCTCAAAGGTCTGGACATCAGCCTTGGGGCTGTCGGTTCGGTGTGCCTGTCGGTGGCCGGGCCAGTGGGCGGCGATGAGTTTCGTTTTACCAATAACCATTGGCGCTTGAGCCGCACGGCGTTTTGCAAAACATTGCTCGTCGACCATTTGCTGTTGATCAATGACTTCAGCGCAATGGCCTTGGGCATGACTCGCCTTGAGCCCGAAGATGTGCTTCAAGTATGCCCTGGCATTGCCGATCCGGCACGCCCTGCGGTGGTGATCGGGCCGGGCACAGGGCTTGGCGTGGGCACCTTGCTCAATCTGGGCGAGGCGCAATGGATGGCCTTGCCGGGGGAGGGCGGCCACGTCGATCTGCCGATGAGCAATCCGCGCGAGGTTCGACTGTGGCAGCACATCTACAATGAAATCGGCCATGTCAGTGCCGAAAGTATTTTGAGTGGCAGCGGCCTGCCACGCGTCTATCGCGCAATCTGCGCGGTCGATGGGCATACTCCAGTGCTGGACAGCGACCGTGCTATTACCGCAGCAGCGCTGAGCGGTGATCCGGTGGCATTACAGGTGCTGGAGCATTTCAGTTGCTGGCTGGGGCGTGTCGCGGGCAACAACGTATTAACCGTCGGTGGGCGTGGCGGGGTGTACATTGTCGGCGGCGTGGTACCGCGCTTTGCCGATATTTTCTTGAGCAGCGGATTTGCCAGAAGCTTTGCTGATAAGGGTTGCATGAGTGACTACCTCAAGGGCATCCCGGTATGGCTGGTGACGGCACCGTACCCAGGTTTGATGGGGGCTGGCGTGGCGTTACAGCAAGCATTCGGATGAGGCGATTGGCTGTCTGTGGGCGCGAGCTTGCCTTGTGGTCTTTCGATCTTTAAAAGATCGTGAGACAAGCCCCCTCGACACGTCATTGCTGACTCATAACAACAAAAAGGATCAACACCTGTGGGTACCCCCGGCAAATCCATTTTGCTGGTCGACGATGACCAGGAAATTCGAGAGCTTCTCGATATTTATCTCACGCGTGCCGGTTTTCAGGTGCGTACGGTGGGCGATGGGGCTGGTTTTCGGCAGGCACTCGATGAGGCCGCGAGTGATTTATTGATCCTGGATGTGATGTTGCCCGACGAAGACGGCTTTAGCCTGTGTCGCTGGGTGCGCCAACACCCGCGTTTCGCACAGACGCCCATCATCATGCTCACCGCCAGTTCCGACGAAACCGACCGGGTCATCGGCCTGGAACTGGGCGCCGACGATTATTTGGGCAAGCCTTTCAGCCCCCGTGAACTTCAGGCGCGTATCAAGGCATTGCTGCGCCGCGCACAGTTTTCCAGTGCGGGCGCCGGCAACGAAATCATGGCCTTCGACGAATGGCGGCTGAACACCGTGACCCATCGCCTGTTTCATATCGATGGTGAAGAGGTGATTTTGTCCGGGGCCGACTTCGCCCTGCTCAAACTGTTTCTGGATAACCCGCAACATATCCTTGATCGCGACACCATTGGCAACGCGACCCGTGGACGCGATCTGATGCCACTCGACCGCATTGTCGACATGGCTGTCAGCCGTTTACGCCAACGCCTGCGAGACACCGATAAGCCGCCGCGTCTTATTCGCACTATCCGTGGCAGTGGTTATCAGTTGGCGGCTCAGGTCACGGTCGGAAATGGCCATTAAGGCTCTGCGCAACTTTCGCCTGCCCCGTTCATTGCTCGGTCGGATGCTGCTACTGACCTTGCTTGCCATTTTGCTGGCGCAGACCCTGTCGAGTGCTATCTGGCTGTCGCAACTGCGCACCACGCAACTTGAGGGGCTGGTGAACAGTGCGCGCAGCATGGCGCATTCGATGAATGCGACGGTGACGTATTTACGCTCCTTGCCGCTGGCGTATCGTCCGCTGGTGCTGGATCAGATGCGCAGCATGGGCGGTACGCGCTTTGTCGTGAGCCTCAATGACAAGCCGCTGGAAATGCAGGTGCTGGAGCCTACCCCACGCAAACAGGCGGTCATCGACGCCGTCGATCAAGTATTGCGCCAGTCGCTGGGGCCAGATGTCGACATGTCGGTTAAATTTGTCAGCCCCCAGGACCTGCGCATCTTCAACGCAGGCCTTAAGCTCGACGAACTACCGCGCTCCTGGGCGCATTTTGCCTTGACCCTCGAACCCGTTAATCCGCCCGTGCTGGTGACTCAGATCAAGATGGCCCAAGGGGAGTGGCTGTACATCGCCTCGCTGCTGCCGCAGCCCTACACCAGTCTTGAAGAAGAAGGGCTGCCTGCCTTGCAGGTGTGGTTTATCGTGCTCAGCAGTATCTTTTTGCTGTTGTTTATTGGCGTGTTGGTGCACTGGCAAAGCCGCCCGCTCAAGCGTCTGGCCAAGGCTGCGCGCGACATGTCATTGGGGGAGGACGACGTCCAGCCCGTCGAAATCGCAGGCGGCAGTGAAGTGGTTGAGGTCGGGCGGGCCTTGAACACCATGCGCGCCCGCATCAGCCGTTACCTGACTGAGCGGGGGCAATTGTTCAGTGCCATTTCCCATGACTTGCGCACGCCCATCACCCGCTTGCGGCTGCGGGTTGAATTGCTGGATGACGAACAGTTGCAATACAAGTTTGGTCGCGACCTGGATGAGCTTGAAATGCTGGTCAAAGGCGCCTTGCAGTGCGTCAAAGACACCGATATTCACGAAAACATCGAGCCGGTGGACCTCAATACGCTGCTGGATTGTCTGATCGAGCCTTACCTGCATCCGCAGGGCAATGGTCGCGTGACCTTGCAGGGGCGGGCAGTCAGCACCTACTCAGGCAAGTCGCTGGCCTTGCGTCGCTGTATGGGCAACCTGATTGATAATGCCCTCAAGTACGGTAAATACGCGCACCTGTGCATTGAGGACAATAAACATGCCTTTACCTTGACTGTGGACGATGAGGGGCCGGGCGTCCCTGAGCAGCGCCTGGAGCAGGTCTTTGAACCCCATTTTCGTCTGGCCGGGCAACAACAGGGCTACGGCCTTGGCTTGGGTATTGCGCGCAGCATTGCCCACAGTCATGGCGGTGAAGTGAGTTTGCAAAACCTGCGTACGGGTGGTTTGCGGGTTACTTTGTACTTGCCGCGAAATGTCGACTGATTGACAGGCTGGCTTGCTCGGCGCTGATGGGCAACACCGGTTCCTGGTGCGGGTCTGCAACCTCTTCAATGGCAGGCTTCAACTCACGGGTTTTGCGCATCGCTGCCTTGATGCGGTTTTCACGCACGCGTCGGCTGGTTTGGCTGAAGTGCAACTGCAATTTCTCCATGGCGACGTCATACGGGTCATTGCACAGCGTTAACTGCCGCTCGCGTTCCAGCAGTGCCATTTGCTTGGCCTCTTCATCTCCGTAACGATCAACACGAAAACTCTTGCTCAGGTTGTAGCCATGTATGCGCGTCGTTGCGCGCCAGTAATCGATCTGGTTGGACTTGACCCGATACACCCCAGCGTGGCCGCTGGTGTTGTGAGGCATTAGACGCTGACGGTTTTCATAAGTGAAAGACAGCGGCATTTTCAGTACCAGTTGGTTACGCAGGGTTTCAGCGGCTTCCAGAGCTGCTATCTCTCCGCCGTACTCGGCAAAGTCAAAAACGTGCATGTGCACTTTGCCTGAGCGTTGGATATCCACTTTCCAGGCGCAGGGCCGGCCGTTCTTATCTTTAATGGGATGAATAAAGCAATGATTGCGAGTCGTTAAATTGCGTTCTGGCATGGGTCAAATCTCCTGAAGGGTGTCGGCATCCGTTCTTTTATCGTGACGATGAGAAGCAGACTCGCTGATGTTATTTGCGGGTACAACGTGGGAAAACGACTTCGGGATGCGTCCTACAGCTAACGCGGAAAATACCTTATGTGGGGGTGAGCCCAATGATGAGGGCGCATAGGAACACTGACTCCGGCCATACTGAAATATCGCTGGAGACGTCTATTGTTATGCTTCTAATGTCACCAATCGGTGACATATCAACATCCGTTCGTTACGTGTGCCCTGTGGGGCGTGGATACACTCTTTAGCAGCGCAAGCAAAAAGACTTGCACAGCTATAACAACAATAAAGGTCATCACATGAATTCATTCAATCGCCTCGCCGTTGTCATATCTCTTGCAACTCTTTTCCCTCTGAACACCTATGCAGCCGACTCCAAAGGTACGGTTGAAGTGGTGCATTGGTGGACGTCCGGTGGCGAAAAGGCGGCCGTCGATGTGCTGAAGGATCAAGTCGAGAAAGACGGCTTTACCTGGAAAGACGGCGCCGTTGCCGGTGGTGGCGGTGCTACCGCGATGACCGTGCTCAAAAGCCGTGCTGTCGCTGGCAACCCTCCAGGCATGGCGCAGATCAAAGGTCCGGACATCCAGGAGTGGGCCTCCACCGGGCTGCTCGACACAGATGTTCTGAAGAACGTTGCCAAAGAAGAAAAGTGGGACAGCCTGCTCGACAAGAAAGTCTCCGACACGGTGAAGTACCAGGGTAACTACGTGGCCGTGCCGGTGAACATTCACCGTGTGAACTGGCTGTGGATCAACCCGCAAGTTTTCAAAGAAGCCGGTATCGAAAAACCACCTGCCACCCTTGAAGAATTCTACGCCGCCGGTGACAAGCTCAAGGCCGCGGGCTTCATTGCGCTCGCCCACGGTGGCCAGCCTTGGCAGGACAGCACCGTTTTTGAAGCCGTGGTGCTCTCGGTGATGGGGGTTGATGGCTACAAGAAAGCCTTGGTCGACCTCGATGAAGCGGCGCTGACCGGTCCTGAAATGGTCAAGGCGCTGACCGAGTTGAAGAAAGTGGCGACCTACATGGACGTCGACGGCAAAGGTCAGGACTGGAACCTCGAAGCTGCCAAGGTCATCAATGGCAAGGCTGGCATGCAGATCATGGGTGACTGGGCTAAGAGCGAATGGACCGCTGCCAAGAAGGTCGCCGGCAAGGACTATGAGTGCGTAGCGTTCCCGGGCACCGACAAAGCGTTTACCTATAACATCGATTCCCTGGCGGTGTTCAAGCAAAAAGACCCAGGTACGGCTGCGGGTCAGCAGGACATTGCCAAAGTCGTGCTGGGGGAAAACTTCCAGAAAGTCTTCAGCACCAACAAAGGCTCGATCCCGGTTCGAGTCGACATGCTCAAAGACATGGGCAAATACGGGTTTGACGCGTGCGCTCAGACCGCCGCCAAAGACTTCCTGACAGACGCCCAGACCGGTGGCCTGCAACCAAGCATGGCGCACAACATGGCGACCACACTGGCTGTGCAGGGTGCGTTCTTTGACGTAGTCACCAACTACATCAACGACCCGAAAGCCGACCCGGCCGATACCGCCAAGAAGCTTGGCGCGGCGATCAAGTCCGCCAAGTAACTGCTAGCGCTGCAGCCCTCTGTGGGCGCGGGTAACCCTCGCTCCCACAGCAGTGGCCTTGCAGTCTTTATCTCCTGCACGGATTTTCTCCATGAGTTCTGTTGCTGTGTTCAGGAAAGCCTCCCCCTTCGATGCCTTGCAGCGCTGGTTACCAAAATTGGTAATGGCGCCCAGCATGTTCATCGTTCTGGTGGGCTTCTATGGCTACATCCTGTGGACGTTTGTTCTTTCGTTCACCAATTCGACGTTCTTGCCGACTTACCAGTGGGTAGGCCTGGCGCAATATCAGCGCTTGTTCGACAACGACCGCTGGTGGGTGGCGAGCAAGAACCTGGCCGTATTCGGCAGCATGTTTATCGGCATCACCCTGGTGATTGGTGTCACGCTGGCGGTATTCCTCGATCAGCGCATCCGCCGTGAAGGGTTCATTCGCACTATTTACCTGTACCCGATGGCGCTCTCGATGATCGTCACCGGGACCGCCTGGAAGTGGCTGCTCAACCCTGGCATGGGGCTGGACAAGCTGCTGCGTGACTGGGGTTGGGAAGGGTTTCGTCTGGACTGGCTGATCGATCCTGACCGCGTGGTGTATTGCCTGGTCATCGCGGCTGTCTGGCAAGCCTCCGGCTTTATCATGGCGATGTTCCTCGCAGGCCTTCGCGGGGTTGATCAATCGATCATTCGTGCGGCCCAGATCGATGGTGCGAGCTTGCCGCGCATCTACTGGAAAGTCGTCCTGCCAAGCCTGCGCCCGGTGTTCTTCAGTGCAGTGATGATCCTGGCACACATCGCGATCAAGAGTTTTGATCTGGTGGCGGCGATGACCGCCGGAGGCCCGGGCTACTCGTCCGACCTGCCTGCCATGTTCATGTATTCCTTCACCTTCAGCCGCGGTCAGATGGGCGTGGGTTCGGCCAGTGCGATTCTGATGCTCGGTGCGATTCTCGCGATCATCGTGCCTTACCTGTACTCCGAGCTAAGGACCAAGCGCAATGAATAGTCTTGTCGGCAAACGCTCAATTAGCCTGAGCCGCATCGCCATCTATGCGGTGCTGATCTTCGCCGTATTGCTGTACCTGGTGCCTTTGGTAGTGATGCTGCTGACCAGCTTCAAGACCCCGGAAGACATCAGCACCGGTAACTTGCTGAGCTGGCCAACGGTGGTCACCGGCATTGGCTGGGTCAAGGCCTGGGCCACAGTCGACGGTTACTTCTGGAACTCGATCAAGATCACCGTCCCGGCGGTGCTGATCTCCACCGCCATTGGCGCATTGAACGGTTACGTGTTGTCGATGTGGCGTTTTCGCGGTTCGCAGCTGTTCTTTGGTCTGTTGCTGTTTGGCTGCTTCCTGCCGTTTCAGACTGTGCTGCTGCCAGCCTCGTTTACCCTCGGCAAGATGGGCCTGGCCAGCACGACCACCGGCTTGGTGTTCGTGCACATCGTCTATGGCCTGGCGTTTACTACACTGTTCTTTCGCAACTACTACGTCAGCATTCCCGATGCACTGGTGAAGGCGGCACGCTTGGATGGTGCGGGATTCTTTACGATCTTCCGTCTGATCATTCTGCCTATGTCGACCCCCATCATCATGGTGTGCCTGATTTGGCAGTTCACCCAGATTTGGAATGACTTCCTCTTCGGCGTGGTGTTTTCCAGTGGTGACTCGCAGCCCATTACCGTGGCGCTGAACAACCTGGTGAACACCAGCACCGGGGTCAAGGAATACAACGTTGATATGGCAGCGGCGATGATCGCCGGGCTGCCGACCCTGCTGGTCTATGTGGTCGCAGGCAAGTATTTCGTGCGCGGTCTGACGGCCGGCGCGGTCAAGGGGTAATCATGGCAACGCTTGAGCTTCGTAACGTAAACAAGACCTATGGTGCTGGCCTGCCGGACACCCTGAAAAACATTGAATTGTCGATCAAGGACGGCGAGTTTCTGATTCTGGTTGGGCCTTCTGGCTGCGGCAAATCGACCTTGATGAACTGCATTGCGGGTCTGGAGAACATCACTGGCGGCGCGATCATCATTGGCGATGAAGACGTCAGCGGCATGAGTCCCAAGGACCGTGACATCGCCATGGTGTTTCAGTCCTACGCGTTGTACCCAACCATGAGCGTGCGCGAAAACATCGAGTTCGGCCTCAAAATCCGCAAAATGGCGCAGTCGGCCATCGACGAAGAAGTCGCCCGGGTTGCCAAGCTGCTGCAGATCGAACATTTGCTCAATCGCAAGCCGGGTCAGTTGTCTGGTGGCCAGCAACAGCGTGTTGCAATGGGCCGTGCGCTGGCGCGTCGACCCAAGATCTACCTGTTCGACGAACCTTTGTCCAACCTCGACGCCAAACTGCGGGTCGAGATGCGTACTGAAATGAAGCTGATGCACCAACGCTTGAAAACCACCACCGTTTACGTGACCCATGATCAGATCGAGGCCATGACCCTGGGCGACAAAGTGGCGGTCATGAAAGACGGGATCATCCAGCAGTTCGGCACGCCCAAGCAGATCTACAATGATCCGGCCAATCTGTTTGTCGCGAGCTTTATCGGTTCGCCGCCCATGAACTTCATACCGCTGCGCTTGCAACGCAAGGACGGGCGTCTGGTGGCGCTGCTGGACAGTGGCCAGGCGCGCTGTGAATTA
This sequence comes from Pseudomonas sp. NPDC096917, assembly GCF_044762555.1. Taxonomy (NCBI): domain Bacteria; kingdom Pseudomonadati; phylum Pseudomonadota; class Gammaproteobacteria; order Pseudomonadales; family Pseudomonadaceae; genus Pseudomonas; species Pseudomonas sp. NPDC096917. Next base: position 141,579 of record NZ_JBIWEO010000007.1, read on the forward strand.
CCGATGAGCATGAACGACGCCGGTCTTGAAGGCCGTGAGGTGATCCTGGGTCTGCGTCCGGAGCAAATCGTCCTGGCCTCGGCCGAGGTCACGGGCGGGCCGACCATTCGCGCCGATGTACAAGTGACCGAGCCGACTGGCCCGGACACTCTGGTGTTCGTTCAACTGAACGGTACCAAAGTGTGTTGCCGCCTGGCGCCCGATGTTGCACCACAAGCAGGGGAGACCCTGAACCTGCAATTGGATCCGGCTAAAGTGTTGTTGTTCGATGCGCAAACGGGCGAGCGCTTGGGCACAGCCGCTTCGGTGCCTGCACAGGATCGTGCCGACAACGTCGCCCAATTCAAAGGACGTTGAATCTTCCTCTCGGGGAAGGATGTTTCGGATAAAGCAGTAAAGCGCGTTAGACCCAAACAGTTAATAACAATAAAGACGAGGATTTAGGGATGAAAAAGCCACACACCAACACTCGGTTGATCTGCCAGCTGTCAGCGGCTGCCGCGCTTGTTCTTTCTGCCAATGCGATGGCAGACGAAGCATTCAGCGCCGATTCCAAGTGGATGACCGGCGATTGGGGCGGTGAGCGGACCAAGCTCATCGAACAGGGGATCGACATCAAGGCTGATTATGTGGGTGAAGTAGGCGCCAACTTGCATGGTGGCTACAACGACAACAAGACTGCACGCTACAGCGACCAGTTTGGTCTGGGCGTGGCGTTGGACCTGCAAAAACTGTGGGGCTGGGATAATACCCAGGCCAAGATCCAGCTCACCAACCGTAACGGGCAAAACATTTCCAATGACCGTGTTGGCGATCCACGTGCGGGCACCCTGAGTTCCTCCCAGGAAGTCTACGGCCGTGGCCACATGGTGCGTCTGACCCAGTTGTACATCCAACATCAGTTCCTAGATGGAAAACTGGACGTCAAAGCCGGCTATTTTGGTGAAGGCGAAGACTTCAATACCTTCCCGTGTGACTTCCAGAACCTGGCGTTCTGCGGTTCGCAGGTGGGTAACTGGGCCACCAACATCTGGTACAACTGGCCGGTTAGCCAGGCGGCACTGCGTGTGAAGTACAACATCACGCCTGAGTTCTACGCGCAGATCGGTGCGTACAACCAGAATCCGTCACAACTGGAGCACGGCAACGGCTTCAAACTCAGCGGCAGTGGCACCAAAGGCACCGTTTTGCCTGTCGAGCTGGTCTGGTCGCCCAAGGTCAATAACCTGCCTGGCGAATACCGTGTCGGTTACTACAAAAGCACGGCGCCTGCGAACGATCTGCGCGAAGACATCAACGGCAATGACGCGGCCAGCACCGGTCAGAGCTATCGCGTACATGACAGCAAGCACGGCTACTGGTTTGTGGTTCAGCAACAACTCACCAGCCACAACGGTGATGCGACCCGCGGCTTGAATATCGCAGCCAACGCGACCTTCCACGACAAGGCCACCAACATCGTCGATAACTACCAGTCGCTGATGTTTGTGTACAAAGGCCCGTTCGATGCACGTCCAAAAGATGACGTCGGCATTGGCTTTGCCCGTATCCATGTCAACGACGAAGTGAAGAAAAACGCTGAGCTGGCCAACGCTGCCATTGGCGCTACCGACTACAACGATCCGCTGTACTCACCGCTGCGTTCCACCGAGTACAACTACGAAATCAACTACGGCTTCCACGTGACCAATTGGCTTACCGTGCGTCCCAACTTGCAATACATCACTCACCCGGGTGGTGTGGATCAAGTTGACAACGCGTTGGTGGCTGGCCTGAAAATTCAGTCGGTGTTCTAACGTTGTTGCGATAAGCTCCTTTTTGTTGTTCGCATTTTGCGGATAGCCTTGGCTATCCGCTTTTTTGTGTCAGCACTTGCGAGCTTTAACAAGTCTGCGATGGCGGTACATTAGGCGACATGATTTTCAGGACTGCGGCACATGCATGAGCATCCGCTTCACCGTTTTTTTAAATCCAAACGCGAACAGCCGATCTTCCAGTGGGAGCGCTTTCAGCAGCGCGATGTTCTGGTGATCGATCATCCGCATTGCCAAGCGGTGTTCAGTCGTCAGGGGGCGCAATTGCTGCACTTCAAGCCCACCGGACAAAAACCTTGGCTGTGGTGTGCCGCCAAATGGCCGCAGGTCGGGGCGATTCGCGGCGGCGTACCGATTTTTTGGCCGTGGTATGGGCGTCATCCCAGCGAAAATGCCTGGCCGTCCCATGGTTGGGCGCGGCTTATCGACTGGAAACTGCTGGACAGCAGTTCAGATGAAGAGGGCGTCAGCCTGCATTGGCGTTTGCAACTGTGCGATTGGCAGGTGGAGTTGCATGCGCGGCTGGGAGAAGACATGGAGTTGCGTTTGAGCACCGAGCATCAGGACGATGAGCCCTGCCAGGTGAGTCAGGCGTTACGAGCTTATTGGCGTATTGGAGATGTGGCGGAGGTAGCGCTATCCGGTCTTGATGGCGCCCAAGGCTATGATCAGCTCAACCGAGAGGTGTGCCAGCAACAAGGCGAACTGCGCGTCGCGGGCGGTTGCCAGCGGGTGTTCCAGCACGAGGGCGAAATGCAACTCAACGACCACGCCTGGCAGCGTGCCTTGAGTATCGATACGGGGGATCATGCCAACACCGTGATTTGGCATCCCGGCAAACGGCCTTTGCTGGGTGTGAGCTGGAATGAAGTGATGGGCTTTGTGTGTGTTGAGTCCGCAAGTACTGGCACTCAGAGCCAGAGCCTGGCCCCGGGCGAGCGAGCGCATCTGAGCTTGCAGGCGCGGGCGGGGCTGTGTAACGCGTGATGGTTTTGTGCGCCTTTAATACCCTGTGGGAGCGTGCTGCTCGCGATGCAGACGACGCGTTCTATTTGAACGACCGCGCTGATAGCATCGCGAGCAAGCCCGCTCCCACAGTAGATTTAAGGTGTTCGCACACTTAATTAAATTCGTCCCCAACCGGATAACGGCTGGCATTCAGGCTTTCTTTGATTTTGCGCAGGTGCGGCTGGAAATCCACACCGCGGCGCAAGGTCATGCCAGTGGCCAGTACATCCAGCACTGTGAGCTGGATGATGCGCGAGGTCATCGGCATATAGATGTCGGTGTCCTCAGGCAGCGGGATGTTCAGGCTCAAGGTGCTGGCTTTGGCCAGCGGTGAGTTTTCTGCGGTCAGCCCCAGCACCGAGGCGCCATTGGCACGTGCAATGCGTGCCACTTCGACCAGCTCTCGCGTGCGTCCCGTGTAGGAAATAATCACGAACAACTCGCCGGTGTGCGCCACCGAAGCGATCATGCGTTGCATTAAAACGTCTGCGTGGGCTGTGACCGCCAGGTTAAAGCGGAAGAACTTGTGCTGTGCATCCAGTGCGACCGGGGCCGAGGCGCCCAATCCGAAAAAGTGAATCTGACGGGCCTGGATCAACAAGTCGACGGCGCGGCTGATCAGGTTTGGGTCCAGCGCCTGGCAGGCACTGTCCAGCGAGGCAATTGCGCTGCCGAAAATCTTTTGCGTGTAGGCAGCTGGATTATCATCCGCCTCAACCGCGCGGCTCACGTAAGCTGCGCCACTGGCCAGGCTTTGGGCCAGTTGCAGTTTTAACTCCGGGTAGCCGCTGACGCCAAACGAACGGCAAAAGCGATTGACCGTGGGTTCGCTGACCGACGCCGCTTGCGCCAACGCAGCGATACTGAAGCGGGTCGCTTGTTGCGGGTTCTGCAGAATTATTTCTGCCACCTTGCGCTCGGCCTTGTTCAGGTCTTCGAGGCGGCCTTTGATTTGTTCGAGTAAATTTCGCACGCGGTCCATTTATGATCCTTGGGTCGGCGATGCATGAACCGTTCTAAAGCGGTTCGCAAGGTGGCCTATCCTACTGGTGGCCTGTGATGACCACTAGCAGCAATCTGTGTTTTTGAGAAAATGTTGTATTTATTACTACATTTTTCCTTGAGTGATGCCTTGAAAAAAGGTATTTGTAGCTTAACTTGATAAAAGAACCAACATCATGCCTTCGATTACGGTTGAACCGTGCACCTTTGCCTTGTTCGGCGCCTTGGGCGATCTGGCCTTGCGCAAGCTGTTCCCTGCCTTATACCAGCTGGATCGTGCCGGTCTGCTCCATGACGACACGCGCATTCTTGCGTTGGCCCGTGAGTCGGGCGACTCGCTGACGCATCTGGCGCATATCGACAGCCACTTGCGCCTGTATGTCGGCGACAAGGAAATCGAAGATGAAGTAGTCACCCGCTTCCTGGCTCGCCTGAGCTATGTGCATGTGGATTTTCTCAAGTCTGATGACTATCTGCCGTTGGCAGAACTGGCCGGAACCGAACAGCGCCTCATTGCGTACTTCGCTACCCCGGCAGCCGTGTACGGCGCGATCTGCGAGAACCTGTCCAAGGTCGGCCTGACTGAAAACACCCGTGTGGTGCTGGAAAAACCGATTGGTTCAGACCTTGAGTCTTCACGCAAGGTCAACGACGCCGTGGCGAATTTCTTCCCTGAAAATCGCATCTACCGCATCGACCATTACTTGGGCAAAGAGACCGTACAAAACCTGATTGCCCTGCGCTTTGCCAACAGCCTGTTCGAAACCCAGTGGAACCAGCGTTACATCTCCCACGTTGAAATCACCGTGGCCGAGAAAGTCGGCATTGAAGGTCGCTGGGGCTACTTCGACAAAGCTGGCCAACTGCGGGACATGATTCAAAACCACTTGTTGCAGTTGCTGTGCCTGATCGCCATGGACCCGCCTGCGGACTTGTCGGCCGACAGCATTCGCGACGAGAAAGTAAAAGTCCTCAAGGCGTTGGCGCCGATCAGTGCCGAAGGCCTGACCACTCAAGTGGTGCGTGGCCAGTACATCGCCGGTTACAGCGAAGGCCAGCCGGTGCCGGGCTACCTGGAGGAAGAAAACTCCAACACCCAGAGCGATACAGAAACCTTCGTCGCACTGCGAGCCGATATTCGCAACTGGCGTTGGGCAGGGGTGCCGTTCTACCTGCGCACGGGCAAGCGCATGCCACACAAGCTGTCGCAGATCGTGATCCACTTCAAGGAGCCGTCGCACTACATCTTCGCTCCTGAGCAGCGCCTGCAAATCGGCAACAAGCTGACCATCCGCCTGCAGCCGGACGAAGGCATCTCCTTGCGCGTGATGACCAAGGATCAAGGCTTGGACAAAGGCATGCACTTGCGCAGCGGCCCGTTGCAATTGAATTTCTCCGACACTTATCGCAGTGCGCGGATCCCTGATGCCTACGAGCGTTTGTTGCTTGAAGTGATGCGCGGCAACCAGAACCTGTTTGTGCGCAAAGACGAAATTGAAGCGGCATGGAAATGGTGCGACCAGTTGATCGCCGGCTGGAAGAAGTCGGGTGATGCGCCCAAGCCCTACGCGGCGGGCTCCTGGGGACCGATGAGTTCCATAGCACTGATTACACGAGACGGGAGGTCTTGGTATGGCGATATCTGATTTGAAACTGCCGGAAGGTGTCACTGCGCACAGCTTTAATAACCCGGTCGCACTCGCCGAGGGGTTGGCACTAGTGGTTGCCGGGCAACTGAATGATGCGATTGCCAAGCAAGGTGTTGCGACGCTGGTCGTGTCTGGCGGTCGCAGCCCTGTGGCGTTTTTCCAGAACCTGATCAAGCAGCCGGTTGACTGGTCCAAAGTGGTCATCAGCCTGGCTGACGAGCGCTGGGTGCCGGTTGAGCACGCTGACAGCAACGCGGGTTTGTTGAAAAAGAATTTGCTGAAAGGCCCGGCTGCCAAAGCGCAATTTGTGGGGTTGTACAACGTTGCTGCCAACCTTGAAGCGGCCGCCGAGCAGGCGGACCGTGTCTTGGCCGAATTACCGCCAATCGACGTGCTGATTTTGGGCATGGGCGATGATGGGCATACCGCCTCGTTGTTCCCGGGCAGCCCTAACCTGGCTGAAGCGTTGCAATTGGACAATGCGCGTCGTTGCTGGCCGATGCTGGCACCGACCGTGCCGCACCAGCGGTTGAGCATGAGCCGCAGCCTGCTGGCGAGTGCGAAAAACACCGTCCTGTCAATTCAAGGTCAGGCCAAATTGAACACCCTCAACGAAGCGCTGGGCGGCACCGATATTGCCGCCTTGCCGATTCGTGCCTTTCTGCAACCTACGTTAGAGATTTACTGGTGCCCATGAGCCAAGGATCAGCTGCCATGACAACAAGAATTGCCAATGTTTCGATGGCGGAAAAAGTCGCCCTGATCGACGAGCTGTGCGCCAAGGCGCGCATTCTTCCGGTGATTACCATTGCCCGCAAGCAGGACATTCTGCCGTTGGCCGATGCGCTGGCGGCAGGTGGCCTGACCGCCCTGGAAGTCACTTTGCGTTCGGAGTTCGGCCTGGAGGCAATTCGTGTCCTGCGTGATCAGCGCCCTGAGCTGGTCACAGGCGCTGGCACCATCCTGGATCGCCATATGCTGGCAGCGGCTGAAGAAGCCGGTTCGCAATTTATCGTCACGCCGGGCATTACCCGTGATCTGCTTGAAGCCAGCGTCGCCAGCGATATTCCGCTGTTGCCGGGCATCAGCAATGCTTCCGGGATCATGGAAGGTTATGGGCTGGGTTACCGTCGATTCAAACTGTTTCCGGCTGAAGTCAGCGGCGGCGTAGCGGCAATCAAAGCGCTGGGCGGTCCTTTTGGCGAAGTGAAATTCTGCCCTACAGGTGGCGTTGGCCCGTCGAACATCCGCAACTACATGGCGTTGAAAAACGTAATGTGCGTGGGCGGTAGCTGGATGCTCAACAGCGAATGGATCAAGAACGGCGACTGGACCCGCATCCAGGAATGCACCGCCGAGGCCTTGGCGCTGCTGGACTGATCGCGATTTAACGAACTGTGTTGTGTGTTCTACGGTTTTTGGTGCGCTTGGTCGGCGCACCTTTTTTTTGCCTGGGGTTTTAGATCGCCACCTGCGCCAGAGTGGTCGCCAACAAGCGTGTGATCTGTTTTTTGAGCTTAGGCGCCCCCGTAAACCACGCTGGCCGCCTATGGATCCCAATCAAAAGCCTCCTCATCGTGAGGGCGCTTTCAGCCTTGCGACAATTCTCGCAATGCCCTGACCAGCCGCTGAATATCTTCCAGCGTGGTTGCAAATCCGACGGTAATTCGGATGCAACTGCCGCACGCCGAGCCATTGCGCGCGACAGTGAACAGGTTGTAGTCCTTGAGCAAGCGCTCGACCATCGGCTGCTGATCGTCGACATGGGTAAAGCGCATCGAGGTAATGCCGCAGTTCAGGCGCGGGTCCTCAGGTGTGAGCACTTCAATTCCCGGCAATTGGCGCGCTTCGCTCACCCATAACTCGCGCAGGTAGCGCAGTCGATCGCCTTTAGCCTTTGAACCGCCCAGCTCACGGTGTTCCTGTAACACCTTGGGCAAGGTCAGCCAGGCCGGGATGTTGGCGGTGCCGTAGGGGGAGCGGGTGCGAATATCCGGTTCGGGGTAACGTTCGCTGCCCATGTCCGGGTCAATGTCTGTCAGACGCCGGGGGTCGATGTACATAAAGCCCAGCGTCAGCGGCGAGCCAATCCATTTGTGCAGGTTGAAACCGGCAAACGGCACGCCCAGTGCCCGCAGATCAAAATCGATCTGGCCCAAGGCATGTGCGCCATCAAGAACCAGATCCACCCCGTGTGCCTTGGCCAGCTCGGCAATCGCTTGAACGGGCATCACGAGTCCGGTGCGGTGCGTCACATGGGTCAGCGCCATCAGCTTGATACGCGGATAACGTTCGAACGCCTCGCGGTAGCTGGCGATCAGGCTTTCATACGTAGCAGGGTGCGTGTGGGTGATTTGAATAATCTCAAGCCCGCGTTGTTGCGCCACCCAACGCATGGCGTATTCGACGCTGTGATAGTCCAGATCACAGATCAGCAACTGATCGCCGGGCTGTAAGCCGTTGTAGTTGCGAATCACCGATTGCAGAGCATCCGATGCGCAGTGGGTGAGGGCGATGCTCGTGTGCTCAACCCCCAGCAGCTCGGCCAACTGATTGCGGATCTCGATGCTTTGGGTTTCATCGAAGATTTGGCGGACATGCACTGAGTTGCTGCGGTTAATCAAGTCGATATTGCGCTGGTAGTCCTGTGCCACCGTGTGGGTCATGCGCCCGAAGTAGCCATTCTCCAGATTGACCGGCCCTGGTGCTACGTTGTAGCGCTGGGCGATGGCATGCCAAAAGTGTTCGTCGCGAGCGTTCTCTGCGTTCTTTGGCATAAAGCAACTCTATCAATGGCGAGGTTTGGGTTTTCCGTGTTTGGCGCGCAGCGGGTCGAGAAGGTCCGACAGACCGTTATGATCGATCTCTTGCATCAGGGCCAGCAAACCGCCCAATTCACCGTGTGGAAAGCCTTGACGGGCAAACCAGTTCAAGTACTGGCCAGGCAAGTCAGCGATGATTCGGCCTTTGTATTTGCCGAATGGCATTTCGCGGGTCACCAACAGCTCAAGTTTTTCGGGGTTCATTCAACGGCCTTCAGTACGTGCAGCAACAGGATGAAAAATACAGGCATTTTGCATGCAGGCCAATTGACAGATCATGCAAATAAACCGGATACAGATTCTTTGTAATTTAATAAATTATTGATTAATAAGGTTTTTTTAATATCCGAAAAGCTGGCACGAGGACTGCAACCTCTCTTGCACGATCCTCAACTCAGCAAGGAATTGAAAAATGACTGATCTTAATAAAGAAGCCATCTCTGTCCTGAACGATCTGATCGAAACCAGCAAAGATGGTCAGGAAGGTTTCAAAGCCTGTGCCGAAGATATTAAACATCCAGAGCTTAAAGCGCTGTTTGCAAAACGTTCGGCTGAATGCGCCACTGCCGCTGCAGAACTGCAGGCAGAAGTCCGTAAATTGGGCGGTGATCCAGAGACCAGCACCAGTGTGGCTGGTGACCTGCACCGCCGTTGGTTGGACGTGAAGTCGATTTTCACCGGCAAGGGTGAAGAGGCCGTGCTGAACGAAGCCGAGCGCGGTGAAGACCATGCGCTGAAGGCTTATAAAGAAGCACTGGAAAAAATCGCCAAGCACAACCTGGTCGGTATCCGTGATTTGGTTGAGCGTCAGTACCATGGCGTGCAGCGCAATCATGATCAGGTAAAAGCGTTGCGTAACGAAGCTCGCGCTCGTTCTTAAACGTTCAAAGCGAACAAAAAACGCCGGCTCGCCGGCGTTTTTTTATGGGGTGCGATCAGCCAATGCTGATGGCGGGCAACACAGGCAGAGTCACCGTTTGCTGCTTGCGGGGGGCGATGATCTCCGCTTCACCGTCGACCACGATTTCATCGCGCTGGTTAAACACGCGGGTGGCAATGCGCACGCGAAACTTTGGCAGCTTTTCCAGAATTTCCAGGCGCACGGTCAGCGTGTCACCGATTTTTACCGGTTTTTGAAAGCTCATTTGCTGGCCGACATAAATAGTGCCCGGTCCGGGCAGCTCGCAAGCCACGGCAGCGCTGATCAATGCACCGCTGAACATGCCGTGGGCAATGCGCTCTTTGAACATAGTGGCCGCAGCGAATTCCGGGTCGAGGTGCACCGGGTTGTGGTCGCCAGACATAGCCGCAAAAAGCTGAATATCGCGCTCTTCGACGGTTTTGCTGTAGCTGGCAGTCTGGCCGACTTCGAGGGCTTCGTACGGAGTGTTGGTAACCTGAGTCATCTAGCGCATGTCCTGTGACGAGTGTTTGGTTTCAAGAATTTGATTTTAAATTCTTTTTCTAAAATGGGGGTTCGGTTATTCGCTTCGGGGCGGGCGCGAATAGCCCAGCGCCTGATTCAGCCAAGCGATTAGGTCGCCAGTAACTGCGTCGCGGTTGGTTTCATTGAACAGCTCATGCCGCGCTTGCGGGTAAAGATTAAGTTGCAGGTGTTGAATGCCTGCTTTACGTAACGCGTTGTCCAGATCTACCAGACGCTTGCCTTCACTGACCGGGTCACAGGCGCCACCGATGATCAGCACGGGCAGCGCCGAATCAATCTGAGCGAGATTGGACGCTTTGCTGATTTGCTGCAAGCCGCCGAGCAGGTCGATCCACAACTGATTGGTGCAACGAAAGCCACATAAAGGGTCGTTGGCATAAGCATCGACCTCGGCCGGGTCGCGGCTGAGCCAGTCATAACGTGTTCGATTGGGTTTGAAGGCTTTATTAAACGAGCCAAACGATAGCCACTCGATCAATGCACTGCGACCTTTAGGGCCCTGACGCCAGCGCTCGAAGCGCGCGATCAGGCTGGCGCTGCGGTACAAGGCAACCGGCTGGCAGTTCGAGGCACTGAGAATGGCGCCCTGCAGGCTGGCGCTGTGGTGCAGCAGATAGGCTTGAGCGATGTAGCTGCCCATGCTGTGGCCGAGCAGAAAGACCGGTATGTCTGGGTGTGCCTGGCAGATGTGCTGATTAAGGCTCGCCACATCGCTGACCACCGCGCACCAACCATCTTCATCAGCGTAATACCCCAGCGTCCCGCGTTCGGCGGTTTTGCCGTGGCCGCGCTGGTCGTGGGCATACACCCCAAAACCAGCCTCGCACAAGGCCTGGCCCAGGCGGGCGTATCGACCACTGTGCTCTGCCATGCCATGCGCCACCAGGATAATGGCCTTGGGCTTACCCTCAGGTAGCCACTGGTTAACGAAAAGACCCGTCCGGTCATTCGCCTCCAGCCAAAAGGTTTCATGGGTCATGACAATTCCTTTGCACAGTGTCGTAGCAGTGTATAGCGCATTCGTAGGGTAGCCAGTCCCCAAGCTAAATAGCAGTAATAAGATTCAAGATGTAAATGGCGAAGATCGCCTTATTTGCCTACTACTTGATAACTGTTAACGTCCGGATGCTGTGCTTTTACTGCATCACACATGCAGTCAGACATGCTCAGGTAAGAGGATAAAAACAATGCAACCTGATTTCTGGAATGACAAACGCCCCGCAGGCGTCCCGTTGGACATTGACATGACGGCCTTTACGTCGGTGGTTGATGTCTTTGAACGCTCCTGCAAGAAGTTCGCAGATCGTCCTGCTTTCAGTAACCTGGGGGTCACCCTTACCTATGCCGAGCTTGAGCGGCACAGCGCGGCATTTGCCGGTTACCTGCAACAGCACACCGACCTCAAGCCCGGTGATCGCATCGCCGTACAAATGCCCAACGTTCTTCAATACCCGATCGCTGTATTCGGGGCGCTGCGTGCAGGGCTGGTGGTGGTCAATACCAACCCGCTGTACACCTCGCGCGAGATGCGCCACCAGTTCAAGAGTGCGGGAATTCGTGCGCTGGTATACCTAAACATGTTTGGCAAGCGCGTGCAGGAAGTGGTCGAAGACACAGCGATCGACTATCTGATTGAAGCGAAAATGGGCGACCTGATGCCCGCCGCAAAAGGCTGGATCACTAACCTGGTGGTCGACAAGGTTAAAAAGCTCGTGCCTTCATACCGCCTGCCACAGGCCATTCCCTTTAAAAGCGTATTGCAGCGGGGTGCCGGGCACGCCATCCGGCCTTTGCAAGTGAGGCTCGATGACATCGCTGTCCTGCAATACACCGGGGGTACCACCGGCTTGCCAAAAGGCGCGATGCTGACCCACGGCAATCTGGTCGCCAACATGCAGCAGATTCGAGGTTGCCTCTCACAGCTCGCGGCAGATGGCTTGCCGCTGCTCAAAGAGGGCCAGGAAGTGATGATTGCGCCCCTGCCGCTTTACCACATCTATGCTTTCACAGCCAATTGCCTGTGCATGATGGTGACCGGCAATCACAACGTCTTGATCACCAACCCGCGCGACATCAAAGGTTTTATCAAGGAGCTGAAGAACTGGCGATTTACCGCACTATTGGGCCTCAACACCTTGTTTGTAGCGCTCATGGACCATCCCGATTTCAAGACCCTGGACTTTTCTCACTTCAAACTCACTAACTCGGGCGGTACGGCGCTGGTCAAGGCCACCGCAGAGCGTTGGGAAAAACTCACCGGTTGCCGCATCGTTGAAGGCTACGGTTTGACCGAAACTTCGCCGGTGGCCAGTACCAACCCATACGGTATTCAAGCCCGGTTGGGCACAGTGGGCATGCCGGTGCCGGGCTCAATCATGAAAGTCATCAACGATGACGGGATTGAACTGGGGCTGGGCGAGCGCGGAGAACTCTGCGTCAAAGGCCCGCAAGTGATGAAAGGCTACTGGAAAAACCCGCAAGCGACGGCCGAAGTACTGGATGCCGAGGGGTGGTTCAAGACGGGCGATATTGCAGTGATTGATCCTGATGGTTTTGTGCGCATTGTTGATCGCAAAAAAGACCTGATTATCGTCTCGGGTTTTAACGTGTACCCCAATGAAATCGAAGACATTGTGATGGCTCACCCCAAGGTGGCGAACTGTGCGGTCATCGGTGTGCCTGACGAACGGACAGGCGAGGCGGTCAAGCTGTTCGTTGTGCCTCGCGCAGACGGAGTGAGCGTCGAAGAGCTTAAAGCGTTCTGCAAAGACAATTTCACAGGCTACAAAGTACCCAAACAGATCGTTGTGCGTGATTCGTTACCCATGACTCCGGTTGGCAAGATATTGCGCCGTGAGTTACGAGATACCGTCTGATTCGTTCAGCCAGGCGACAAACGCCCGCGTGCTTTTGGCAGGTGGGCGTTTTTATTGATCAATAAAACAGTCGAAAATGTTCTCAATGCTCGCTGTAAACCCCCGTTTAGAGAGGTTTTGACTGTAATAGAGTTTAAGCTCTAATGGTGACTTAGGATTGTAGGACAGTCAGAAAGGTGACGCCGAGGCCTGTTTTTGGCTCTAGGCGACCTCTGGCAAAGCTGCTACTCTCGGCGCGCTTTGTGACTTCTCGGTAAGTAAAAGCCAGAATTATCCATTACAAAAATCAAACAAATAATAACCGCATCAAATGCGGTGAAGAATTCGCGCTGAGGAGTGGGCTTCCATGATTGAAGACTTTTGGAAGGATAAGTACCCAGCTGGGATTGCTGCTGAAATCAATGCTGACGAATACCCAAATATTCAGACGGTATTGCGCCAATCTTGCCAACGTTTCGCCGACAAACCGGCCTTCAGTAACCTCGGCAAAACCATCACTTACGGTGAGCTCTACGAGCTGTCAGGCGCATTTGCGGCCTGGTTGCAGCAACACACCGACCTGCAGCCCGGCGACCGTATCGCTGTTCAGTTGCCCAATGTGCTGCAATACCCCATCGCTGTGTTCGGAGCCATCCGCGCCGGCTTGATTGTGGTTAACACCAACCCGCTTTACACCGCGCGGGAAATGGAACACCAATTTAATGACTCCGGCGCCAAGGCGCTGGTATGCCTGGCGAACATGGCGCATCTGGCCGAAAAGGTCGTGCCCCAGACCTCAGTCAAGCATGTGATCGTCACCGAAGTGGCTGACCTGCTGTCGCCCTTCAAACGCCTGCTGATCAACAGTGTCATTAAGTACGTGAAGAAAATGGTCCCGGCGTACCACTTGCCTAAAGCCATCAAGTTCAACGACGCACTGAGCAAGGGCCATGGCCAGCCGGTCAATGAGGCCAACCCGGCCAGCAATGATGTTGCTGTACTTCAATACACGGGCGGCACCACGGGTGTGGCCAAAGGCGCGATGCTGACCCATCGCAACCTGATTGCCAACATGTTGCAGTGCAAGGCGTTGATGGGTTCCAACCTCAATGAAGGGTGTGAAATCCTGATTACCCCATTGCCGCTGTACCACATCTACGCATTTACCTTTCATTGCATGGCGATGATGTTGCTGGGCAACCACAACATCCTGATCAGCAATCCGCGCGATTTGCCGGCGATGGTCAAAGAACTGTCGAAGTGGAAGTTCACCGGCTTTGTCGGGCTCAACACCCTGTTTGTGGCGCTGTGCAACAGCGATGCATTCCGCAAGCTCGATTTCTCGTCCCTGAAGGTCACATTGTCGGGCGGCATGGCATTGCAGCTGTCGGTGGCTGAACGCTGGAAAACCGTGACCGGATGCCCGATTTGCGAAGGTTACGGCATGACTGAAACCAGCCCGGTGGCATCGGTAAACCCGATTCAGAACATCCAGATCGGCACCATCGGCATTCCAATGCCTTCGACCTTATGCAAAGTAATCAACGATGCGGGCGAAGAACTGCCATTGGGTGAAGTCGGTGAGCTGTGTATCAAAGGCCCGCAAGTCATGAAAGGTTATTGGCAGCGTCCTGATGCAACGGCCGAAATCATGGACAGCGAAGGTTGGTTGAAGTCCGGTGATATTGCGATCATCCAGCCTGATGGCTACATGCGCATTGTCGACCGTAAAAAAGACATGATCCTGGTGTCGGGCTTCAATGTGTATCCGAACGAACTTGAAGATGTGATGGCCTCGTTGCCGGGCGTGCTGCAATCCGCAGCTATCGGCATTCCCGATGAAAAGACCGGTGAAGTGATCAAGGTATACATCGTGGTCAAGCCGGGGATGACCCTGACCAAAGAACAGGTCATGGCCCACATGCGCGCCAATCTGACCGCCTATAAAGCGCCGAAGATTATCGAGTTCCGTGAGAGCCTGCCGACAACTAACGTAGGCAAAATCTTGCGCCGTGAATTACGTGATGAAGAATTGAAAAAACTGGGCCTAAAAAAGTAACCGTGCCCAGACACGACGAAGCCCCGCATTGCGGGGCTTCGTCGTTTTTGCAGGGATCACACGTTTGTCTGTAGGGGCGAGCTTGCTCGCGAGGGTATCTGCGCGATTTAACAGACAAACCGCATAGCCTGCATTGCGGGCAAGCCCGGCACCCACTGATCCGTAATCGCCACAAGATTTACGTGTTACCGCTGATGGGCAAATCGGTCTTTAGACCAGCGTCATTTACTTCTGCAAAAACTGCGCAAAATTGACGCCGGTCCCTGTCGGACGTACGTCCTGCAGGAAGGAGTCCTTGTCCGCGCTCAGCTCAAGGCTCATGGTCGGCGTACGTTTGTGCGTCGCGCGCACCACCATGCCCTCGCGTTTTTCACGCAGGAAAGCCGTGGTGATCTTCAAATGCAGCAACTCATCGGTGCTCGGGGTGTGCAGCAGCAGGTGCACCCATTCGTATTGACCGATGGCCAGACGAGCCAGCGGAATATCGAACCACCAAATGTTCTTGTTGGTGTTCAGTGTGGCGAAATGGCAGTTGTTGACGCCAAGCACTGCGCCGCCAAGTTCCTGGTTTCTGCGGGCAATGGCCTGCTTTTTATCGAGTTTCATAACCTTCCTACAATTGCGGATCTTCAGCGCCATGGCCTGAATACGTTGCGCATTCTCGGGGGTTAGCGGGCAAACATAAAGCTCAACCTGCGCCGAACGTCGAAATGAGCCCCAGAAAATAAATGAAACTCTACGCGATGAGAATGGGTCAACCCTTATGTCGAGGTAATGACATCCGAAATTTCATCAGGAGAAATCCCATGAGCAGCACTGGCGATAAGATCAAAGGCAAAGCGAACGAAGCAGTCGGTAATGTCAAACAAACGATTGGCAAGGCCACCGACAATGACAAACTGCGCGCAGAGGGCAAGGCTCAGGAACTCAAAGGCGAAGGGCAGCAGGCCGTCGGCAAGGCCAAAGATGCGGTGAAGAAAACCATCGACAAAGCTTGATGGGTTCACTTGTCACAGCGCCATAACGGTCACCTTTTGGGTGGCCGTTTTTACAGATTTGGCGGTTATTAAATGTTTCCAGAGTCGCCAGCTAGACTACTTTTGAGGTAAAACCCCCCTTGCCTTGACTCGTAGGAGGGCGTGTTGAACCCAATGTTTAAGCGGCGAAAGGAGACGCTATGTTTTTTCCGGTCTTGAAGGGCCTGCCGTTAGGCAAAGTATTAGTTCGCACAGTCAAAGAGTTTATCGACGATGAAATGTCGACCTATGCCTCTGCGCTGGCCTATCAAATGCTCTTCTCGCTGTTTCCGTTCATCCTGTTTCTAATTGCCCTGATCGGCTTTTTGCATTTACCCGATTTCTTCTCCTGGCTGCGTTTGCAATCGGAACTGGTGCTGCCGCCTCAGGCGCTGGAGCAAGTCAATCCGGTGATCGACCAATTGCAGCAGTCCAAGGGCGGGTTGCTCTCGGTCGGTATCGTGATCGCGTTGTGGACTGCCTCGGCCAGTGTGCGTCTGATGATGAGCGCGATGAATGCGGCCTATGACGTGGTTGAAGGACGTCCGGCCTGGAAGCGTTTTCCACTGTCGATTTTCTACACCATTGGTCTGGCTGGCATGCTTCTGGCTGCCGCTGCGCTGATGGTGCTCGGCCCGCAAGTGATGAGCTGGCTGGCGGGCCAGGTGGGCCTTGAAGAGTTTGTGGTCACGCTGTGGACCATTCTGCGCTGGCCGGTGATCATCTTGTTGCTGATGATAGCCGTAGCCGTCATCTACTACGTAATGCCCGATGTCGAGCAGAAGTTTCGCTTTATTACGCCAGGCTCGGTGCTGGCCGTAGTGGTCTGGATTATGGCCTCGCTGGGTTTTGCTTTTTATGTCAAAACATTTGCCGATTACAACGCCATGTATGGCAGCATCGGCGCAATTATTGTGCTGTTGCTGTACTTCTATATTTCGGCAGCCGTGCTGTTGCTGGGCGCTGAAATGAACGCTGTGATTGAACACATGTCATCTGAAGGCAAGGACTCGGGTGAAAAAACATTCGATGAGCATGAAGAACACGGTGAGTCCGATGATGCCGAGGCCAAACAACATGTGTCCGGCCTGGGGCGTGACCACTCCCTTAAACCTAATTGCGATGAAGCCTGATCATGATTCGTGAAATTTTGAAAATGGGCGATGAGCGCCTGCTGCGGGTTGCTCAGCCAGTACCCAATGAGATGTTTGATACGCCAGAACTCTGGCAATTGATCGATGACATGCTGCAGACCATGGAACACGCCGGTGGTGTGGGCCTGGCAGCTCCGCAAATCGGGGTGGACCTGCAATTGGTCATCTTCGGCTTCGAGCACAGCGAGCGTTATCCGGATGCAGAGGCCGTGCCGCAAACCATCCTCATTAACCCGCTGATCACTGCGTTGAGTCCCGCGGTCGAAGAGGACTGGGAAGGCTGCTTGTCAGTGCCGGGGCTGCGCGGGACCGTTGAGCGTTTTCAGAAGATCCGTTACGAAGGTTTCACTCCCAAAGGTGAGCCGATCGTACGCGTGGCCGAGGGTTTTCATGCGCGGGTGGTGCAGCATGAATGCGATCACCTAATCGGTCGTTTGTATCCGTCCCGGATCAAGGATTTCAACAAGTTCGGTTTTATCGAAGTGCTGTTTCCGGAACTTGAGCCAGGCACTAAAGAGTAGGTTTCAGGCCCATCGCTATCATCGCCTTGTTGCGCTGATAGCGCACCAGGCGCTCATGCAATACCTGGGGCAAGTCGGTATCCAGGCTGAACCCCAGCCGTTCATAGAACCCTTGCAGCTCAGGGTTGCAGAATAGCCAGACCGGTCCCTCACAAGACGCGGCCGCAGCATCCACCAATGCAGCGGCTATCCCACGCCCGCGCATCGCGGGTGCGACAAATAACCCGGTCAACCAGTGACCGTGGGCTGTGGCACGCAAACACAAGCCGGCGACAATCTCTTCCTGGCGAGCTACCCACAATTGCGCGTCTTTACTCGCCTTCATCGACGACTGGTGAGTGCGATAAAACTTGTTCATGAGTGGCCACAGCGGCGCTTCGAGCGGGGCGTAAACAAGGGGGGTCATGAAGTCCACAGGCTTTGATAACGGATGCGCAGTATATACACGTACACCGGGTAATTTGGGCACGTTGTTGAATGGGGTAGAGCATATTTATTCGCAATTAAAATGGGTAAAGCCTCATTCATATTTGAATAACTGGTTTTAAATCATAGTTAGGCTGCCATCAGTGTTATACCTGTGGTCACATCCCTGAACAGTGGAGCGCACGCAATGGCCAAAGGTATGGATTCAAAGAAAGCGGCTAAGAAAAAACCTGCCAAAACAGCCGATGAAAAACGCGCTGACAAAAAAACCAAAAAATCCGAAGCCGGATTATTTGGCCATTGATTGATCCTGCACAAGCCCAACTCCCGGGCTTGTGCTTCTATTGCTTACGCATCATCCCTTTGGCGTAACTTCTTGTTGTGAGCGTTTCGTCGCGGCTTGCTGGCAATTGGCTTGCACCCTGTTGTTGTCTGTCTATGCTTTAAGCACAAGGGGCTTAATGCACAATGACTTCCCCCTGAATGAGTGCCACGCGAACAGTAAGCGGTTAAATCGCGAGTGGTTTCGTGAGCCTTGAAATCATCGATTCACCAATAAGCAGCATCTTCAGGGGTTGAGTCATGTTTAATTTACATCGCAAAGCCGACTTGCTTGAGAACCAACGCCTTAGCTGCTCTTTGGATGATTTGAAGGCCAAATTAATGGCCGTCAGCCGTTCAATGGCGATAATCGAATTCAGCCCCGAAGGCATCATTCTTGACGCCAACGATAACTTTTGCCGAGTGATGGGCTACAGCGCTGACGAGATTCGCGGCAAGCATCACCGCCTTTTTTGTGAAGACGCCTACCAGCGTGGAATCGAATATGCCCAGTTCTGGAAAAGCCTGGCGAATGGCGTCCCTCTAAGCGGGACTTTTTTACGACTGGACAAAGCGGGGCGCGAGATCTGGCTCGAAGCCAGTTACATGCCGATTACCGATGCAAACCGTCAGGTAACCAGCGTGATCAAAGTGGCTGCCGACATTACCGACAGGATCAATAAGGAACATGAGAATCAGAGCATCGTGAATGCCCTGAGTCGCTCCATGGCCATGATCGAATTTTCACCCGATGGCCGGGTCATCCATGCCAACCAGAACTTTCTCGACACCCTGCATTACTCATTGGCAGAAATTGTGGGGCAGCACCACAGCATGTTTTGCCGGCGCAGTGAGTCTGAATCAGCCGAGTACAAAGCCTTTTGGGCCTCCCTCAATCGTGGTGTATACCATTCCCGACGCTTTGAGCGGGTCGATAAATATGGCCATACGGTATTCCTGGAAGCCTCCTACAACCCGATATTCGACGCCAAGGGGCGTCTGTACAAAGTGGTGAAGTTCGCCAGCGACATCACGGCGCAAGTCACTAATCTGCAAACGGCTGCCGAGTCAGCCCACGCCACGTCAGTCCAAAACGACGCGTGCGCGCAGAAAGGTTCGCAGGTGGTTCAACAAACAGTGCAAACCATCGAGGCCATTTCCAAAGATCTCAACGAGGCTGCGCAAAGTATCGACGCGGTGAGCAAGCAATCCGACATCATCGGCAAAATTGTGCAGACCATTCGCGGCATCGCCGATCAAACCAACCTGCTGGCGCTCAATGCGGCCATTGAAGCGGCCCGAGCGGGTGAGCATGGACGAGGTTTTGCGGTGGTGGCAGACGAAGTCCGAAGTCTGGCGGCGCGCACCAGTGCGGCGACCGTGGAGATTGTCGAGGTGGTGCGCAAAAACCATGACCTATCGCTGAGCGCGGTGACCAGCATGCAATCCAGTTTGAGCCGAACCGGGCTGGGGGTTTCGTTGGCCAACGAAGCGGGTGAAGCGATTCTGGAAATCCAGCAAGGCTCCAAACACGTGGTCGACGCCATCAGCCAGTTCAACTCGACGCTGCAAATAAACTAGCCTTAAAACCCTGTGTCTTTATGAGGGATTACCCTGCGTTGGAACTGCCGCAGGCTGTGATCTTTTGAGGTTCAAGATCAGAAAAGCGCAGCCCGGTTTTAACAGGCTGCAAGCCAGCATGCAGACTGCAGTCGGGGGCGGGCGGACAACGATTGCCGCTCAGCGGCCACCTTAGGTGCTTTCACGCAACATCAACTCAAAGCCCATGTCTTGCACCGGCTGTTGCACCTTGTTTCCGGCCATCAGGGTGAGCATTTGTTCAGCGGCGCGACGGCCAATGGCTTCTCGGGGAGTCCGAATGCTGCTGAGGCGCGGCACCATGAACTCGGAGGAGGGCAGGTCGTTGAAGCCCAGAATGGAAATTTGCTCCGGAATTTTGATCCCGATACGGGCGGCTTCTAGCAAGGCTCCGTGGGCAAGGTCATCGTTACCAAAAAAGATCGCATCCACCTGCGGGTGGCTGGCCAGTAACTGCAAGAACAGTTCACCGCCCAGGCCCACCGATGACGGTCGTGGCGTCAGCACTTCAAGGTCGGGGTTGTACAAATCAGCTTCCTGCAGGGCGCGGCGGTAACCTTCGCCGCGCAAGAGGGTGCGTTGATCGAGCTGAGCGCCGATGTAGGCCAATTGGCGGCGCCCGCGTGAGATCAAATGCCGGGCAGCGGTTTCGCCCGCTTTTAATTGCGAGAATCCGACGCAGTTCAGGCCGGCGCCTGCATCCAGCTCCATCATGTACACGCAGGGCGTATTGCTCGCTTCAATCATGCGACGTGAGCTTTCCGAGCGGTCAAAGCCTGTCAGCAACAGGCCACGCGGCTGGTAAGCCATGTAGTTGCGCAGCAGGTTCTCTTCTTCATCGCGAGAGTAGTGATAGTTGCCGATCAGCACTTCAAAGCCTTTCGGGCGCAACACATCGTGTATCGCTTCGAGGGTGTCGATAAACAGCAGGTTGGATAATGACGGGACCAGCACCACCACCGAGTGGCTTTGCGCCGAAGCCAGCGCCCGAGCGGCCGGGTTGACCACGTAGTTCAGCTCATCGGCTGCCAAGCGCACCTTTTCTGACAGTTCCGTGGCTACGCTGCTGATACCGCGCAGGGCACGCGAGGCGGTAATCGGGCTGACGCCGGCAAGGCGTGCCACCTCATTGAGTGTGGGGCGACCCGTGGTGCGGGGGTTTTTATCGTTTTTAGAAGAGGTCATCGGGGGTGGCTTGCCAAACAAAAAACAAGTCACTAAGGTAGCGCTGTCCTTGTCTGTCGGCAATTGCCTGATTGTCTGTAGGACTATTCAATATCTTTGTATGTCGAGAGCGTCACGGCGTCTCCCCATAAAAACGAGAAATAGACGTCGGTAGCCTGGTCTTTGTGCTTTGCTTTCAAGTATTGAACGCAATGACAAAGACAGCGCTGTCTACGGACTGAGGTGTTTCATGAGTCAACCTATCACCGCCCTGGTCATCATGGGGGTTGCCGGCTGCGGCAAGTCCAGCGTGAGCCAGGCGTTGTGCCAGCTTAATGGTGCGACCCCGATTGAAGGCGATGCGTTTCACCCTGCGGCCAACATTGAAAAAATGAGCGCCGGTATTCCCCTGACTGACGAAGACC
Source organism: Pseudomonas sp. NPDC096917 (assembly GCF_044762555.1). NCBI lineage: Bacteria > Pseudomonadati > Pseudomonadota > Gammaproteobacteria > Pseudomonadales > Pseudomonadaceae > Pseudomonas > Pseudomonas sp. NPDC096917. The sequence goes on from NZ_JBIWEO010000007.1 coordinate 162,861, forward strand.
GTGCTGGCTGGCTAGACAGCTTGTGCGATGCATTGCGCGCGGCGGTTGCTCGCGGCCAGCGCCCGGTCTTGACCTGTTCGGCGCTAAAACTGCGTTATCGCGAGCGTTTGCGTGGTGCTGTTGATGGCCTGGGTTTCGTGTTTTTGGAACTGACGCCGCAAGTGGCTGCTGACCGAGTGGCTCATCGTCCGGGGCACTTTATGCCCAAGACGCTGATTGACAGCCAGTTCGACGCCCTTGAGTCGCCGAGCCAGGAACCTTTAGTGCTGACACTGAACGCGGCAGAGCTGGATATTGACCAGTTGGCGGTCAAAGCCCGTGATTGGTGGCGTGAACACTCTTTGCTGGCCACCTCATGATTTTTTTTCAAAAAGATAGCGCTGTCCGTTTCAGCCAAGGCTGCACATTCGTATTTGAGAACAAAAACAAGGCAGGAGACGCCCCATGCTAGGCATGTCCAACAACACGTTTCTGCTGCTTGATGCAGTCGTGACAATTATCGGGCTGATCGTATTGATCACCCGGTTCAAGCTGCATCCGTTTATCGCGTTGATTATTGCCTCTGCCTTTCTGGGGCTGACTGCCGGCATGCCCGCGGGTCTGATCATCAAATCGTTCCAGGACGGTTTTGGTGGTGTGCTGGGCTTTGTCGGGATCATTTTGGCGTTGGGCACCATGCTCGGCAAAATGATGGCTGACTCGGGGGGCGCCGACCAGATTGCCCGTACGCTGATTCGTGCCTTTGGTAAGGAGCGGGTCCAGTGGGCCATGATGTTTGCCGCGTTTTTAGTTGGCATTCCGCTGTTCTTCGAGATCGGCTTTGTGTTGCTGATCCCGTTGGTGTTTATCGTTGCCCGTCGCACTGGCGTGTCGTTGATCAAAATCGGTATTCCGTTGCTCGCCGGCCTGTCTGCCGTGCACGGCTTGGTCCCGCCGCACCCTGGTCCATTGCTGGCGATTGGCGTGTTTGGTGCCGATATTGGCAAAACCATTCTGTATGGCCTGATCGTAGCGTTACCGACAGCGATCATTGCAGGCCCGGTTTACGGGACCTTCATCTCCAAGTACATCCCGGGCAACCCGTCTCAGGAGCTTATGGATCAACTGGCCAGCGAGCCTGAGTCCAGCAGCCTGCCAAGCTTCAGCATCACGCTGATCACGGTGCTGTTGCCGGTGTTCCTGATGTTGCTCAAGACCTTTGCCGACGTGGCGTTGCCGGATGGCAACTTCTTGCGCGTGTGGATGGACATGATCGGCCACCCGATCAGTGCACTGTTGCTGGCACTGTTGCTGTCGCTCTACACCTTTGGTGCGCGTCAGGGGATTGATTCCAAGCGCATTCTCAAGCTGCTCGATGCGAGCCTGGCGCCGACTGCCGCGATCATTTTGATCATTGGTGCGGGCGGTGGCTTCAAGCAAATGCTGGTCGCCAGCGGTGTGGGCGATGTAATCGGGCACATGGCCGTAAATGCGCAAATCTCGCCTATCTTGCTGGCGTGGCTGGTGGCGGCGGTGATTCGTATCGCAACGGGTTCTGCGACCGTGGCGACCATTACCGGGGCGGGGATTGTGTTGCCGGTGGTGGATTTGATTCCGGGTGTGAACCGCGAGCTGTTGGTACTGGCGACGGGCGCGGGCTCGTTGATCTTGTCACACGTGAACGATGCGGGTTTCTGGCTGGTGAAGCAATACTTCAACATGACTGTGGCTGAAACCTTCAAGACCTGGACCGCGATGGAAACCATCCTGTCGGTTGTAGGCCTGATCTTCATCCTGCTGCTGTCGTTGGTGGTTTAAGCCAGCAACATCCTGTAGCCGCTGCAGAAGGCTGCGATAAGGGCCGAAGGACCTTTGCTTTGAAGGTCGCTAATCAACCCATCGCAGCCTGCCCAAGGGCTACAGGTTTTGGTTTTTCTCACATTCAGCTGGCGCTCAAGCCATCTGCCCGGAACATGGCGCGAATACCGCGCAAGGCCTGACGGATACGGTCCTGGTTTTCAATCAGGGCAAAACGCACATGGTCGTCACCATACTCACCAAAGCCTACGCCGGGTGAGACACAGACCTTGGCATCTGATAGCAGCTTCTTGGCAAACTCCAGCGAGCCCATATGGGCATACGCTTCGGGGATTTTGGCCCAGACATACATCGACGCTTTCGGATTCTCAACCATCCAGCCCAGTTCGTGCAGGCCTTTGACCAATACGTTACGACGTTGACGGTACTGCTCGGCAATGTCTTTTACGCACTGCTGATCGCCTTCAAGGGCCGCAATTGCCGCTACTTGCAGCGGGGTGAATGTGCCGTAGTCGTGGTAGCTCTTGATCCGGGCCAGCGCGTTCACCAACTCCGGGTTGCCGACCATAAAACCAATTCGCCAACCTGCCATGTTGTAGCTTTTAGACAGGGTGAAGAACTCGACGGCGATGTCTTTGGCGCCAGGAACCTGCATGATCGAAGGTGCTTTCCAGCCGTCATACACGATGTCGGCATAGGCCAGGTCGTGGACCACCAGCACGTCATATTGCTTGGCCAGCGCGACGACGCGTTCGAAGAAGTCCAGCTCGACACATTGCGCAGTCGGGTTGGACGGAAAGCCCAGAATCATCATTTTCGGTTTGGGGATTGAGCCGCGAATGGCTTTTTCCAGCTCGGCAAAAAAATCCACCCCCGGAATCAATGGCACCGAACGCACCTGGGCGCCGGCAATCACTGCGCCGTAGATATGAATCGGGTAGCTGGGGTTCGGCACCAAAACGGTGTCGCCTTGATCGAGGGTGGCGAGCATCAAGTGCGCCAGGCCTTCTTTGGAGCCAATGGTCACGATGGCTTCGTGTTCCGGGTCGATCTCAACGTTATAGCGGTCGGCGTACCAACGAGAAATAGCCCTGCGCAGACGTGGAATGCCACGCGAAGTCGAATAGCCGTGAGTGTCCTCACGCTGTGCGACGGTGCAGAGTTTTTCAACGATATGCGGCGGAGTCGGGCCGTCAGGGTTGCCCATGCTGAAGTCGATGATGTCTTCGCCACGACGTCGGGCGGCCATCTTCAGCTCAGCCGTGATGTTGAAAACGTAGGGGGGGAGTCGATCTATGCGCGCAAAGCGGCGCGGCGAACCTTGGTCAGCCATATAAGCCTCAGATACGTAAGCGCCCGGAACCGTCCGAGCGACGTTGACCACTGCGGTGGTCTGGGCGAAACAATAAGGGCGATGATGGCCCTTTGTCTAGGATTACACGTCACAAACCGGTGAAAGATTGCTGGAAGTCTGGCGCCCCCTCAAACCGCGTGCAGAACCTGCGCCACAGGCGGGAGCGTGAAGGCCAGGCGCCGTTCGCCGCGATAGGCCTCGCCGCATTCGACCCAGCCCTGGCTGAGATAAAAGGCCAGGGCATGGGTGTTAAGAGGGCTCACCGACAACATCAATTGACGAACGTCAGGCCATAGCGGGTTCATGGCCTGTGATAACTCGTGCATGCAGACTTTACCCAGCCCTTGACCCTGGACGCGTCTGTCGACTTGAAAGGCGTGCAGGGTGGCGCTGTCAGGTTCGGCCCAGTGAGCCAAAAGTGCTTGGCGCTTAAGAATCATGAAAGCCACGGGCTGTTCGTCGCGCAGCAGCACGAAGCCTTTTATCCCGGTATGAGGCTGGGCCGGCAGCGAATGCAGGGCTGATTCGATGTCTCCGCAAAAAGCGATCTGCTGTGGCTGGACCTCAATGCTGCGTAATAGCGTGCGTTGCTCGCAAGTCAGGTCTTCATAAACGCAGAGGCGGGTGTGCATGCTAGGTCTCGGGGCTCAGAGAAAGGGGCAAGGTGAAGGTCTGGTCGCGGACCAAGGCGGTGACGAGCACTGGCCCTGTGATTCTAGCGAGCCAGTGCAAGGGTGTACGAAATTTGTGAGGCAAGGTGTCCATAAAAAAGCCGCGCCTCTGACATTCAGGGCGCGGCGTTCGAGTGCTTTAACCTGACTCAGGTGTCTTGTTTGTTTTCCAATACTTCGGCAGTTTTTGCGTCTAGGCTGACTTCCCACTTAATACCCTTGGCATCCTTCATTTCAACTTCATAGACCAGTTTGCCGAAAGCGTGATCAAGTTCGGTGTCGACGATGGTGGCGCCAGGATGTTTGTCGATTGCCGTTTGATTCAATTTTTCAAACGAGGTGATTTCGCCTGATTTAAGCAACCCTGGAATATGGTCCGGGCGAACATCGGCCTGCGCTAAACCAGCAGTCAAGGTGAGTGCGGCGGCGGCGAACATTACGTTAAGTGCTTTCATGTTTAATCCCTCTGGGGTGAGTTGTTTAAGTGGGATCAGGTTAACCATCGCAACTTAACTCACCCTTAATTTCCGGCTCTTGTTTTTGAAGTGGGATTAATAGCCGTTTTTCTCCAGCAGTTGATTCACGTTTTGAGCGGCCGGGCGCTGGTAGAACTTGAGCAGTTCGCTGGTGCGGTTAGTGAAAATGCCGTCTACGCCAGCATCCATTGCTTTCTTGAAGTCCACGGGCTCGTCGAGGGTGTAAGCGTGAACGAGCATGCCCTTTTCATGAGTGGCCTTGTTCATCCAGGGTTGGATCAGGTCGAAGTAGCTCTGGTCGCCGCCGTGGGTCAAGGCGGCTGACGGGCCTGTGCCGATGGCGCCGTTGGCCTTGGCGAAGTTGAGCCATTGAAAGAACTCGGCGTTGTCCTTGGGGTGTAATTTGGCGTAGTAAGCGGCTTTGTCCTTCTCGCCCGAGTCGGCGAAGCTGACGTTGGAGTCCGGTGCAATAGCGCCTGCTCCGACCCATAGAAGCAAGATCTTAGGTGTGTCGGGCATTTCTTTTTGCAGCAGCTTCAGGCTGTTTTTCTCGAAGGTCTGCAAGATCACTCGACCTTTGCCCTCGCCGGGTTGTAGCGCCGCGCCTGCAGAGGCTGGCGCCACGGGAGTCAGCCAGCCGCGTTCGCCCAGTTTGTTTTTGAGGTCATGTTCAATGCCGGGAAATTGTCCGGGCTCTTTGGTTTCGATGTACAGACCCGGCTTGTGCTGTGGGTTGCCCTGGGCGATATCAATGATTTCGTCCAGCGTCATGATGGGCAAACCGACGTAAGCGGGGCGGGCGCGATCCGGGTAGGCCTGATTGAACCAGCTACCGGCATCCAGGGTTTTGAGTTCTGCCAGGGTGAAGGCGCTGGCCGGGCTGTCTTTGCGTTCCGGGAATTTTTTGGCGACGTCAGTGGTGCGCAACAAGCTGTTGTCATGCAGTGCAAACAGAACACCGTCTTTACTGCGCTGCAGGTCCATTTCCAGATAGTCGGCACCCAGGTCGCGAGCTAGCTCGTAGGACGCGGCGGTTGACTCTGGTGCATCGAAAGACGCCCCGCGATGGGCAATCACTGCCGGGTGTGCAATGCCATGCATGTCAGCCAACACTGCAGGATTCGTCTCAGGCGCGCTGGCGGCGTGGGTGCAGCTCATTGTGAGTAGCAGGCTCAGCAGGGGTGCGCTTTTGGCGAAATCAGGCATGTGTGAGGTCCTTGGTATTAGAAAAGTTGTGCAGTACCCTTGGGGTCAGCAGCGTCCCCGGCAGAGGGATCAACCTCCAACCTTGCGTGTAAACCATCGTCCCCAGTCGTCAATGAGGTTTACCATGCGCATCACTTCGCAGTTAATCTGCCAGGCCGCTGATCTACTTAACGGTTTTGTTGGTTTCAATCGTAAGACAGAACAACACATTGTTCGTTTTAGTGAAGACTCTTTCGCAATGGATGTTGCGCACGACACCATCACGCCCACCAGCGAGTTCGTCTGGCAGGCAGGCGCTGCAGACACAATGACCCTCAAGCGCGAGTTGATTCAGTTGTTGCTGGATCAACATATCGATGATTGCCTGAACATCACTGAGCCCTTGCGGGTGTACGTGCAGCGTCAGGACGTGCCCGAGATTAAGGCGGTGCGCCGCTGCCTGAGTTAAGGCTTGTTGGGCACAAGGTGCTGATGCATTTCTGAGGTCAGGCTTTCGATACGCTCGGTTAACGTCTTGGTCATTTCAGTTAGCCGAGTATTTTGTTCCAGCAGTACCCTGATTTGTTCAGCGGTTTGAGCCGCCGCAATTTGCCGTTCGCTGTTGGTCACGGCCAGTGCTTCGCGGTGCTGGGCATCTGCGTCGGCTTGGGCTTTGTCGCGTTCGGCCTGGCGGGTTTGAGCGAGCAGAATCAGGGGCGCGGCGTAAGCCGATTGCAGGCTGAAGGCCAGGTTTAGAAGGATAAACGGGTAAATATCAAAGTGTGTGACGCCAAACAGGTTCAAGCAGACCCAGATCACCACGATGAGGGTTTGTGCGCCCAGAAACGTGGGGGTGCCAAAAAAGCGCGCGAAGGCTTCGGCTTTCAACGCGAACGTGTCGCTGCCAAAGGTTGAGTCCAGGTGCGCGTGTGCACGGTGAAAGCGTAAGTGATCAACTTTTTGTGGGGCGGATGTCGGATCTTTGCCGTCTGTACTCATTGGGAGCTCATTCTCGCTTCACGTGTCAGGGTTTGCTCTGGAATGTGTTGGCAAGCAGATCGCCAGCCGCAATGCTGATTTTGTCACGGCCGGTGTTCTTGGCGATGTACAGCGCCTTATCGGCCTCGTTCAGCCACATGGAAGCGTCCGTGAACTCGGGGCGCCAAGACGCCAGGCCAATGCTCAGGTTCACTTGCAGATCAGGTTCATCGGGGTAATGGTAGTGACTGCACACGTTGCGCAGCCGTTCCATGATTTCTTGTGCCTGAGCCAGCGAGCGGTTCGGCAAAATAACGCAAAATTCGTCCCCGCCATAACGGCCGGCCAAGTCTTCTGCTCTGAGGTTTTCCTTGAGCGCCAGGCTGAGCTGTCGCAACACACTGTCACCGACAATGTGCCCATAGTTATCATTGATGTGCTTGAAGTGGTCGATATCAATCAGTGCCAGTGTGGCCTCTGAATGTGTCTCTTGGGCATGTTGAAAGCTGAGTTGCAGCAAGTCTTTCCATGACCCGTGATTGAGCAGGCCGGTCAGGCTGTCGGTGCGGCTGAGGGCGCTCAGCGTACGCTTGTGTTCTGCCAGTTTGGTAGCCATGCGATAACTGACCATTCCTATTGCAAACGGATAGAGCGTCAACATGGGCAGGCAGGCATAGACTTGTATGGGGGTGGTGTCAGGGGTAAAGGCCACGCCAAACAGCAGCCATGACAGGATTATCCCCAGCCCTTGCGCGACAGCCCCTCGCACCAGCATTTTGGGTCCGCCGATCGAGACGTTGTTCATCATTAGCATCGACAAGAGGGTCACTGTCGGGAGCGGATTGAATTGGATGGTTGCGACCCAAAAACCTCCAAATAAAGAGTCCATCAACAGGTTGTTGCGCTCGGCGCGATAGGGATAAACCGAGTGTGAGGACAGCTGAAATGCCAGATGCGCCCAGATCAGGCCATTGGTCAGTAATAGCACCCAGACCCAGGTAGGCATGTTCAGTGGGGCGAGTCCCGCCATCACACTGACGCAGCCCAGCATCAAGCCAAATATTCTAGGCGCGTAAATGCGCCGGGCGAATGACAAACCTTTGCCTCTCTGAGCATCCATAGTTATCTACGTAAAGTGTTGAGGCTTGGGGGGGCAGCCGCCGCCAGTGGGCACGATGTTTTATCGTTTTCACGGGTGGGCATCGTCGATTATTACGCCAGCAATATTCAGTAACCTACAAGGAATGTTAAAGGAATAGCATCCTGCAGGCGTTTTTGACGATAGAAAATGACGATTGGCCTTCTATCGTTCAAAAAACAGGCGTAATAATCACGTTTTGCGCCGGGGAGTCTTTGCAGCATGCCAATCGAGCCATCTGAAGCGAACAGGCTAAAACCTGCCGAGCAGTATCAAGGGCGGTTTCGAAATCACGGTGTCAGGCCGGCAGTGAGCCTGGGGAAAACCTTGGGCATTTTTTGGAAAATGTTTTTTCACAAACCCGCGGATACCCGACCTGCGGCTTCGATTCCCGTTAAATCCCTGACCCGTGAGGTTTTGGAGAACACCCCGGATTTAAGCGTGTTTCGCCTGGGGCACTCAACCCTGTTGCTCAAACTCAAAGGCAAGTTCTGGCTCACAGACCCGGTGTATGCCGAGCGTGCATCACCCTTCAAGTGGGCGGGGCCCAAGCGTTTTCATGCGCCGCCGATTAGCCTGGATGAACTGCCGCCGCTCGAAGGCGTGATCCTTTCGCATAACCACTACGATCACCTTGATCAAAAAACAGTGCTGCAACTGGCAGCCAAAACGCAGCACTTTTTGGCCCCGCTGGGCGTCGGTGATTTGCTGATCAAGTGGGGCGTTCCCGCGCAAAAAATCCAGCAACTGGATTGGTGGCAAGAAACTCAGCGCGAAGGTATTCGTTTTATCGCCACGCCCTGCCAGCACTTCTCAGGTCGTGGTGTGTTTGATCACAACAAGACCCTGTGGGTGTCGTGGGTGATCATCATCGATGACGTACGAATTTTCTTCAGTGGCGACTCAGGTTACTTCGACGGGTTTAAATTAATCGGCGAGCAGTTTGGCCCCTTCGACCTGACCCTTATGGAAACGGGTGCCTACAACGTTGACTGGCCAGACGTGCACATGCAGCCCGAGCACAGCTTGCAGGCTCACATCGACCTGAGAGGCCGCTGGTTGCTGCCGATTCACAACGGTACTTTTGATTTGGCCTTTCACGCCTGGCACGAACCGTTTGACCGCATTGTGGCGTTGGCAAACGAGCGCAATGTGCTCCTTTCAACGCCAGCAATGGGCGAGGCGTTCAACCTGTTGGAGCCCCACAAGGGGCGCGCCTGGTGGCTCGAGGTGCAAGCCGCTGATGCGGTGCCAGGCAAACAGGTTCGCCTCTGAGGCGTGGCATTGTTACTCGATGAGGGTGAAGTCTTCCCGGCCTATCGGGTCGGGAGTGGTGCCCCGAATATTGCCGCCCCGGCCCGGTGCAAAGCCGGGAAAGAACACCAGGCCTTCGGCTTCCAGGCAGTAAGCCAGCGCGAGCCGCGTGACATCGCGCACCGGCTCGCCGGCTTCAAAGCGTTGAATGGCCGCAACCGAGACCTTGGACCGCTCACTCAGATGTTCGAAGTTCCAGCCGAGCATTTCACGGGCTTGTGCACAGTGCAGCGGGGTGAATTGGTTGATAACGATTCGTTCTAAGGTGCTGCGCATGGCTGAGTTGGGCATGGGAGAGTCTCCAGGGCTGAGTCAGTGCTTGAAAATATACTGTGTTTTTATACAGTTGTTTTCAAAGGCTATCAAACTCATTTTTTGAATCGGTTCCAGCCCTTGGCTCAGCACTGCGGCTCACTTAAGCGACATCGGATTCTGTCGGTGCTTGTGCAGCTCATAAGTGAGCAACCTTGCCTTGGTTGAAGCCTTTTGCATGGCAAGCAACAGTCGAAATTTTCGATAGTGAGTCGCCCCTTTTTGTGCGCCCTGTCCCGTCCTGAATAAGGTTTACACCTTCTGATCTATTTTCAGGAGGGCGTAATGGAGACAAGTAAAAGGCGTAGTCAGCGAGACTACACGCTGACCTTTAAATTGTCGGTCGTCGACCAAGTCGAAAAAGGTGAGCTGAGCTATAAAGAGGCTCAGGAGCGCTACGGGATTCAAGGCAAAACGACCGTTCTGACGTGGTTACGCAAGCATGGTCGGCAAGATTGGAGCCCTGGCACATACATTGGCTCGCCGAGGATGGGGTCTATGCCCGACAAAAACCGATCACTAACGCCAGAGCAACGGATCAAAGAGCTTGAACAACAGTTGGCGCTGTCCAATCAGAAAGCCCAGTTTTTCGAGGCGGTCGTGGATGTCTTGAAAAATGACTACGGTCTCTCTGTGGTAAAAAAGCGTCCCGGCAAGTCCTCGCGCAAAAACGAATCCAAAACCTGAGCATCAGCAGGGCTTGCCAGTTCATGGGGATAAGCCGACAGGCTTACTACAAACGCAATCGCGCCGATGCAACTCGCCTGGTTCTGGATCAGAAAGTTGCCGACTTCGTTCAGCAAAAACGTCAGCGTCAGCCGCGTCTGGGTACCCGAAAGCTGCACCACTTGCTGCATTGCCAGCCTCAACTTGAGCTGCAAGTGGGGCGAGATCGGCTGTTTTCGATCCTGCGCGAAAGGCGTTTACTGGTGGCCCGCAAGCGGGCGTATCACAAGACGACCGACAGCCATCATCGCTTTCGGCGCCATCCAAACCTACTCAAGCCGGGTCCGGATCAGGTTGTTCCAACCGGCCCGGAACAAGTCTGGGTTGCTGACATCACCTATCTGCCCACTCGGGAGGGTGTGGCCTATCTGAGCCTTGTGACGGATGCTTTTTCGCGAAAGATCGTGGGTTACCACGTCCATGAAAGTCTACACACCGAGTCGGTAGTGCAAGCGTTGCGTCGAGCCGTGAGTCAGCGTCAAACCACGCAGCCGCTGGTTCATCACTCGGACAGAGGCAGCCAGTATTGCTCGGGAATGTACCAGGAACTGCACGCGAAACACGGCATCCGGTGTTCGATGACGGACGGCTATGACTGCTACCAAAATGCTTTGACAGAGCGGGTCAACGGGATCTTGAAAACAGAGCTTCTGCTTGAGCGACCACACGACTTAACGCAGGCGAAGAAGATGGTGAGTGAGTCGATATCGATCTACAACGGCGAGCGTCCGCACCAGTCTTTGAAATACAAAACGCCCGATGCAATGCATCGGGCGTTGGGGTGAAACAGGTGTAAACCTATTTCAGGACTAGACACCCAATAAAAAGGGCCGCCTTGTGGCAGCCCTTTCAACAGCAGTCAGATCAAGACCGGAATCAATCCCAGCTCAGTGCGCCGCCAGTTTGGTACTCAATAACCCGGGTCTCGAAGAAGTTTTTCTCTTTCTTCAAGTCCATGATTTCGCTCATCCATGGGAATGGGTTAGTGGTGCCTGGGTACTCTTCTTTCAGACCAATTTGCGACAGGCGGCGGTTGGCGATGAACTTGAGGTAGTCCTCCATCATGGCCGCGTTCATGCCCAGTACACCGCGTGGCATGGTGTCACGTGCGTATTCGATCTCAAGCTGGGTGCCTTGCAGGATCATCTGCGAAGCTTCTTCCTTCATTTCGGCGTCCCACAGGTGCGGGTTTTCGATTTTGATCTGGTTGATCACATCGATGCCGAAGTTCAGGTGCATGGATTCGTCACGCAGGATGTACTGGAACTGCTCGGCAACGCCAGTCATCTTGTTGCGGCGACCCATTGACAGGATCTGGGTGAAGCCGCAGTAGAAGAAGATGCCTTCCAGAACGCAGTAGTAGGCGATCAGGTTGCGCAGCAGCTCTTTGTCAGTCTCGACGGTGCCGGTTTCGAACTTCGGATCGGAGATCGAACGGGTGTACTTCAGACCCCACGTGGCCTTTTTAGCGACCGAAGGTATCTCGTGGTACATGTTGAAGATCTCGCCTTCATCCATGGCCAGCGATTCGATGCAGTACTGGTAGGCGTGGGTGTGGATTGCCTCTTCGAACGCTTGGCGCAGGATGTACTGGCGGCATTCCGGGTTGGTGATCAGGCGGTATACGGCCAGCACCAGGTTGTTGGCAACCAGGGAGTCAGCGGTGGAGAAGAAGCCCAGGTTACGCATGACGATGCGGCGTTCGTCGTCGGTCAGGCCTTCCGGGTTTTTCCAGAGGGCGATGTCGGCGGTCATGTTGACTTCTTGCGGCATCCAGTGGTTTGCGCAACCGTCCAGATACTTCTGCCACGCCCAGTCGTACTTGAACGGTACGAGCTGGTTAAGGTCGGCGCGGCAGTTGATCATCATCTTTTCATCGACAGCAACTCGAGCACTGGCGCCTTCGAGCTCGGCCAGGCCTTCAGCGATGTCGAGGTTGTCCAGTGCTGCCTTGGCACGCTTGATTGCAGTGGAATCGGTGGCAGTGACTGCACGGGCTTCCTGCGCTGCAACGCCGCCTGCGGCGTCAAGGCGGTCCATGTTGGCTTCGGTAGCGTGGCCAGCGTTGGCGCCTTTAACAGCGACTTCGCCTTCGTCTTCTTTGTCGAATTCGTCCCAGCTCAGCATGACGTGTCGTCTCCTGCGTGAGGGCCTGATGGCCGTGTGATAACACTTATGGTCGGGTTGTCACATGGCCATTGGCCGATTGGATCTAAGAAATGTTGCTTGCAGTAGCGGTTAACGCACGCAAAAACATGAATGTTTTCGAGGGCTGCTCCGCTGTCGCTCGGGGGACGTTAGGGTCGCCCTGGCCCTGAAGGCCGGAGTAGCGTGGTCTACAGCCCGCTCAAGGGTTTGTGCTCCCTTTGGAAGGCGCCAGTATAGGGTTTTGTACAGGGTATTTCAGCCAGTTTTTTTTTGGTCGATGCGACGAAATGCCCTAGATTTGGCCTGGACATAAGCATAGCTACGGCTGGGGCGAGGGGAGAGTGTGGCGGGGTTTTTTGCGGGGCAGACTAAGCCCGGTCGAAACCGGGCGTTAAGTCGAGGCGGTGTTAGCTCAAACGATGACCGTTGGTGCGATCGTAACCGTCTTCAGCAAATTTGGCTGAGCGGGTGTTGTCATAGCCGTCTTCGGCGAATGTGGCCGAGCGGGTGTTGTCGTAACCGTCTTCAGCAAATTTGGCTGAGCGGGTGTTGTCATAGCCGTCTTCGGCGAATGTAGCTGAACGGGTGTTGTCGTAGCCGTCTTCGGCAAATGTGGCTGAGCGGGTGTTGTCATAACCGTCAGCAGCAAAGGCAGCGCCAGCAAGTACGGACAAACTAAAAGCCATGATTAAAGCGCGTTTCATTTTATAAATCCCTGGCGATGTAAGCGCAGGCAGGTAACTCTGCAATCAAGTAAGTTGGAACATTAAAAGTTGCAGTTAAGTGCCGCGTTGGATCGCATTAACCAATAAGGTGATTGAGCGTTAGTAAGCGATGAGCCTATCAATCAACCGTTGGAGCAGCCGTTGCCCATGACGCGGTATTCAAGGGTGTGCTGCATGCCGTGCGAGTCCAGATAAACCATTTGCGCGGGGACTACTTCGCAAACGCTGGGGATCTCGCTCATGGAAATCACTTTGGCGATGTCCAGGTCGGAAGAGTAAGAATAGTGTTCTACCGCTGGTGTTGGCTGCGAAACCTGAGTACTTGCTTCATCAGCAAAAGCGCTTAAACACACACTGCTGAGGGCCAGAACTAACAACGCTTTCATTTATTTTTTACCTGTCTTGGGTCGAGTTGGGTCACGCAACCCTTGTGAGGCTGCGTGTGAAACTGGATTAATTAAGAGCGATTAAATAGGCCTTCGTGGGGGCTGTAACTTGCGTTAATCGCAGTGCCTTGGTTGGCGAGATGAATTTTAGGCCTGTGCCGTGCAGGCATATAGAGGGACTTTTGATAAAGACTGTTGACAGAATCTGCAACAATCGTCGAAAACAGGCTGTGCTTTCAGGTTTTTTGAGCTCGGCAGCGATGGATAAAGCGCTGTCAGTGTTGTTCTTGAGCCTTGCGCAGAAAAGCCATGATTTTTCTGTGTGTTTCTTACTACCAACGTCGAATGGATCTCACGCGCAGGCCCGGCTAAAACAGGGTCATAAAACAACAACTACAAACATTGAGGTATGAGACATGAGTGCCGCTTCCCTGTATCCCGTACGCCCTGAAGTTGCAGCCAATACGCTGACTGATGAGGCGACCTACAAGGCGATGTACCAGCAGTCCGTCGTCAACCCGGATGGCTTCTGGCGCGAGCAAGCCAAGCGCCTCGACTGGATCAAACCGTTCACGACTGTCAAACAGACCTCCTTCGACGACCACCATGTCGACATTAAATGGTTCGCGGACGGCACTCTTAACGTTTCCTACAATTGCCTGGACCGCCACCTGGCCGAGCGCGGCGATCAGGTCGCTATCATCTGGGAGGGTGATGACCCTTCCGAGCAGCGCAACATTACTTACCGTGAACTGCACGAAGAAGTGTGCAAGCTGGCGAACGCCTTGCGTGGCCAGGACGTCCATCGCGGTGACGTGGTGACTATCTATATGCCCATGGTGCCTGAGGCGGTTGTCGCCATGCTGGCCTGTACCCGCATCGGCGCCATTCACTCGGTGGTGTTCGGCGGCTTCTCGCCTGAGGCGCTGGCCGGTCGGATCATCGACTGCAAATCCAAAGTGGTGATCACGGCCGACGAAGGCGTGCGTGGCGGCAAGCGCACAGCACTCAAGGCCAATGTCGACGTGGCGCTGACCAACCCTGACACCTCAAGCGTGCAGAAAATCATCGTGTTCAAACGTACCGGCGGCGACATTGCCTGGTACAAACACCGTGACATTTGGTATCACGACTTGATGGCGGTGGCGTCGACCCACTGCGCTCCCAAAGAAATGGGCGCTGAAGAAGCGCTGTTCATCCTCTATACCTCGGGATCCACGGGCAAGCCAAAAGGTGTGCAGCACACCACTGGCGGTTACCTGCTGTATGCCGCGCTGACGCACGAGCGTGTGTTCGATTACCGTCCGGGTGAAGTCTACTGGTGCACGGCTGACGTGGGCTGGGTCACGGGCCACACCTACATCGTCTACGGTCCGCTGGCCAATGGCGCGACTACCTTATTGTTTGAAGGTGTGCCGAATTATCCGGACATCACCCGCGTGTCAAAAATCGTCGACAAGCACAAGGTCAACATCCTCTACACCGCACCAACGGCCATTCGCGCCATGATGGCGGAAGGTCAGGCGGCGGTTAAAGATGCTGATGGCTCCAGCTTGCGCTTGCTGGGTTCGGTAGGTGAGCCGATCAATCCTGAGGCCTGGAACTGGTACTACACGACGGTTGGTAAAGAACGCTGCCCGATTGTTGATACCTGGTGGCAGACCGAAACCGGCGCTTGCATGATGAGCCCGCTGCCGGGTGCGCACGCACTCAAGCCTGGGTCTGCGGCGCGTCCGTTCTTTGGCGTAGTGCCGGGCCTGGTAGACAACCTGGGCAACCTGATCGAAGGCGCGGCCGAGGGCAATCTGGTGATTCTGGATTCGTGGCCGGGTCAGGCGCGTACCTTGTACGGCGATCATGATCGCTTCGTTGATACCTACTTCAAGACCTTCCGCGGCATGTACTTCACGGGGGATGGGGCGCGTCGCGATGAAGACGGTTACTACTGGATCACCGGTCGTGTGGACGACGTGCTCAACGTGTCGGGCCACCGCATGGGCACCGCTGAAATCGAAAGCGCGATGGTTGCGCACCCTAAAGTGGCCGAGGCTGCCGTTGTGGGCGTGCCGCATGACATCAAAGGGCAGGGCATTTATGTCTACGTCACGCTAAATGGTGGCGAAGAACCCAGCGAAGCGTTGCGTCTGGAATTGAAAAATTGGGTGCGCAAAGAGATTGGTCCGATTGCATCCCCTGATGTCATCCAGTGGGCGCCGGGCTTGCCGAAGACGCGCTCGGGCAAAATCATGCGCCGTATTCTGCGCAAGATTGCCACCGGTGAATATGACGGCCTGGGGGATATTTCGACCCTGGCTGATCCGGGCGTGGTGCAACATTTGATTGAAACCCATAAGAGCATGAAGGTCGCGTAATGCGCCTTTAGCACCCACAAAGCCCCGCTAGGTCATGCCCGGCGGGGCTTTTTTATAGGCTTGTAGCCGCTGCCGCAGGCGGCGATAAGGGCAGAAGAACCTTCGCCTTCAATGTTTAAAAACAGGACCGCTTCGCGCTCCAGCGTAGCCTTCGGCTGCGGCTACACAGGTTGTGTGCGTGCCTGTTGGCTCTTAACCCTTGCGCCTGAATGTCAGCGCTGACATTCGGGTCTGCACGTAGGCATGCGTGGGCGCAATTGGCTCGCCGGTCAACATCATCAACTCCAGCGCATCGTCCTTGAGCTGCAAGGTCCCGCACAGTGTCAGTACATTGTTTTTATGAGCGCTGGTGATCGCCACTGATTGACGTGACAACCCCATTTTTTCGGCATTGATGTCGGTGAAGCCGGATATCGGCGACTGCTCTGAAGCCAGGCTCAAACGGCCGTGTACCCGACCGAAGCGAGCTTCTCTTGCCGCTTCGACATACAGTTTCAAACATGTACCGTCGCTGGCTTCCCATGTACCTGCCAGGCTGCTTTTACTGCTTTTACTGCTTTTACTGCTTTTACTGCTTTTACTGCTTTTACTGCTCTGCGGCACTGGCGGGGCAGTGCTTTGAACTTCGTGCTCTAGGGCCACACTGCGCCGGTAAGTCAGCTTGTCGACATAGGTGCCTTCCTTGGCTAACCCTGGGAAGTCACTGCTGGCGACTAACAAATGCGAAAGTGTCAGCACTTCCTCAGCACCCACCAGGCTGATTTGGCCATAAAGCCCCGAGGCCCAGTTCCAGCTAGGGTCAATTGAACCTTCACCCATCGAATGCCATTCGATCGCCAGCGCCACGGGTTGGCCCAAAGTCTGAGTGGCTGCTGCCTCCATCTGATGGCCCACCACTTCATACATGCCTGTAGAGCCGGTTGAGGACTGGTAGACGCCGGATATGGTCTGGCCGGATACGCTCAAGGTCATCAAGGAACCATATTCATTTTGCCAAGTGCCCGCGACCGAGCCTCGTCCAAGCAGATCGGGTGCCGATGAGGAGGGGGCAGGGCTGGTTTTTTCAGTTGCGACCGTACCTCGTCCAGGGTTGAAAGGTCTTGAGGATGAGCGAGTGATGATTTGTGGCCCTTCGGGGCGATTGAATAGCCAGATACCGACCGGGGCCAGAGAGTAAATATTGGGGCTGCACTGCACGACCTGATATTCGTGAACGGTGTAGCAATGCTCCATGACGAGTGAACCGACCAGCACCAGATCGGTTAAGCCCAATGGCGCAAATTGTGGAATCGTTTGCCCCTTTTGTGGGCCTGCCTCGATCGGCACGTTATAGAGATTGGCACCCAGGGTGATTTCACCGTCGGCAAACCCCAGCACTACGTCGGGGTTGCCACCGCGTGCGATGCGTTCCAGCGTCTGCTTCATGAGGGTGTCATCGCCCTTGAACTGCGAAGAGCCGGAGTCCAGCGCAAAGTGGATATGGGTGGCCAGCGTTTCGCCGCCAACGGCGTAAGAACTCAGCTCAGACGACCAGATGTATTGCACCCCGGATAATTTGCTGTAGACCGACCAAGGTAGAAAGAGGTGCTCACCTTTGGTTTTGTTCTCGTCAATGGTCCCCATCGCGCAGGTGCCGCTCTTTTTTACCGGGTCCCAATCGAAGCAGACATAGGGCCGGGTCGAGTCAATAGCTGCGTTGCGAATCAATTCTTGAAATAAAAACGAACTGCGACCTTCGACATAAGCGCTACTGGACGGAAGACCAATGCCGCCGTCCCAATCCAACTGCCGGAACTGCTCGCCCGAATAGTTCGCTGCCAAAAATAAATTCATCGCCACTGAGGTGCCATTGGGCAATGCCAGAGCATCAGATCCGGTCGCTACCTGCATCGTGCCCCACGGCCCAAAGCTATAGGGGCGTTGCAGACAATCAGTAAAGGCAAATGTGCTGGACTTCTGGTAATCAAACCGGCCTGTACTGGAATGTTGGCATTGATCCGGCGGGCAAAGTGTGGAGGTTGCCCATGTGATGTTGGTGCCAGAGTCGATTGCCAGTTTCAGCGGCTGGCCGGGGGTACCCAGTGCCAGGGGTGAGTACCATGGAGTGGCTCCGTTGTTCTGGAATGGACCACGGTACATTTGAAAAACCAGTCCTTGTGCCAAAGTATGTTCGGTCATAGTCGTTGACTTCCTTTACGGGCGATGGCGTATCCATGCCTCGCCGTATTGAAAGGGGGTTGTGATGCCCGGAATATTGGCTGGGTCTAGTAACTTTGTAAGAAAGGACAATAGCCTTTGCCGGATTTGATCATTGCAACGCTTTGCCCTCGGTTTCTGGTATGAACAGCACCAGCAGCACGGTCACGAACATGAAACCGTTGATCAGGGTGATGGTCAGGTTGAAGGACGAGCCATACGCGATGAGCGCGCCAATCAGGCTGGGCGCCATGATGTTGGCCACCCGTTGGGCGAAAATGGCCCAGCCGTAGCCAATAGTGCGCAACGGAGTTGGATACAGTTCGCCGATCCATGTGCCCCAAACGCCCCAGGCACCAAGGCTGAAGAAGGCCAGGGAAAAATTGCTCACGTAGAGCATTTCAAGGCTTTGTACGTTCGCAAAACCGTAGCCCGCAACGACCGAGGCGCTGATAAACGCAATGATGGTTTTTTTGCGCCCCCAGCGTGTGGTCAGCCATGATGCCGCCATGTAGCCAGGAATCATGAACAGTGCTGACAGGGCGATAAAACCATAGCTCTGGGGCAGGCTCAGGCCGCGTTGTTGCAACAGTGTCGGGAGCCAGGTTTGCAGCCCCCAATATCCCCACGAAAACGTGAAGTTAACGACGATTTGCAGCACGCTGATTTTGCATAACGCAGCACTGAACAATTCACGTTGATGACCCTGGGTGGTCTGGTCGATTTGTAGTTGGATATGTTCAGGGATTATCACAGCGCCAAGGCTAAGCCGTTCAATGACAGAACGCGCTTGCTGCTGTTTGTTGGCACCTGCCAGCCAATAGGGCGACTCCGGAACCCAGCGCGCGACGACCAGCGCCCATAGGCTGCCCAGTGAACTGAGCACAATAATCGCGCGCCAGCCCAAGGGCAGCAGCCACACGGTTACGCCCAGCGCCAGCAGCATTCCGATGGGCCAGCCCGCGGCCAGGTAGACCGATAACGCGCCGCGATGGCGCAGTGGCAGTAACTCCTGGAAATGGGCGAACGTGACGACCATCATGCCCACCGCTGCGACTCCCGACAGCATCCGCAGGCCATACAGGAACATGTAGTTGGGGGCAAAAGCGCTCGCCAGCGAGATCACCCCGTAAAGCGCCAGGCTCCAGATGATTGCGCGTTTACGGCCAATGCATTCGGCTACTTTGCCCCAAGCCAGAGACCCCAGCAGCATACCGATAAACATGGCGCCAATCAGGTTGCCCACCGCAAGGGTATCGAGGGCGAAATCCTGCGCTATCAACGGCGCGGTATAGACGATGATCATCATCTCCCACGCCTCGATGGCGAAGACAAAGAACAGCGCGAGACAGCATTTCAAATGCTCGCGGGTCAAGGGTACGTCGCGGAAGACATCCCCAACCTGCAGGGTGTTTGTGCCACTATCTGGAGCCTGTAAAGAGCATAGGTGACTGATACTCATGGGTAGGTTATCCCGTTGAAATCAAGTAGGTGGGGTGCTCGGTAGTGCGCGCATTCGACTAGGCTCTTTACGAAATGTATCTGCGCTCGGTGATGCAGCGTTGAAAACAGGCTCGCCTGACCTTCGCTCGAAAACATTTCGTACAGACCCTAAACCCGATTGCCAATGGGCACAGGCCCCTGAAACAGGCCGAAGGCATGGATTTCGGCTTCGGGTGGCGGCTCGCAGCTGCCGACCCGGCTGGGTGACCAGCCGAAGCGCTGCTTCATGCCCGCCAGGGCTTCGGCCATCTTGAAGGCTGCGACGACTGGGTCGATGACCGGCACGCCAATTTCAGACTGAACTTGCTCAAAGAATCCGAACTCGAGGGTGCAGCCAAGGACGATGGCTTCCGCGCCGTCCTCTTCGACCGCCAGACGCGCTTGCTCGATGATTTTTCGCCGGGTGAGGGCGTGATCACGCTGGAACTCATCCACCCGCATGCCCAGGGGGCGCATTGAAGCCAGGCGGGTCCCTGCGCCGTATGCCTGAACGCGGGCGTGCATTTGTTCCATCCATTTGGTGCGCCCGACAATGATCGAGAAGCGGTTGGCCAGGTTAGCCACGACTTGCAGGCTGGCCTGGCAAGGGGCGATGACAAGGGTGTCGCCAGAAATTTCACGGGCATCTTCCAGTGCCGGATCGTAAAAGCATCCCACCACCAGAGCATCTATCCCTTGCTGGGCGCTGTCGCGGGAGATGCGCACGATGGGGTCATAGGTCAGTGCTTCATAGGCCCGGTATTCCAAGTGTGTAGGGCTGGGCTTCAGGTCCAGGGATACCACTTCGACCTGCGTGGAAGTGTTTTTGATAGCGCGCAGTAAGTGTGCAATCGGCGCATCAAAGGTGGGGTGACCAATCGGGTTTAGCCAGCGCACGGATACGGGTAAATCATGCGTGTTCGAGGTGAGTGCGGGGGTGTCCATATACAAATCCTCAGTCGTTGTTCCTGGGGCTAGAAAAACTTCACCAGTGCCAGGGTCAAAGTGTTGGAGCGTTTGAGATTGGCGGTGTGGTAATAGTCAAAATTCAGATTGGCAGACACGAATAACCCCTCTTTGGAAAACCCGGTATAGGTCATGGAGGGGCCGATCTTCCCGGCTCGCGATTCCTTGAAATCCGACGCTGTAGTGTTGTTGATGTTGTAGACGTGATGCACTCCCAACCACAGGTCTTCGTTAATCAGATAGCCCGCGGCAACATCGGCCAGCCACACACTGACCCCACCCCGCAGGCGTGTGGGGTCGCCACTGTCGAAGTCGGTGTGGTTGCGGTTTCGGGCGGCGTAATGGACGCCAACTGGCGTGAAGGTGGCGGCAAAGCGGCCCACGCGCAGATAATTGGCGACGCTAAAACTCACGGCATATCGATTGGCGAACGCACCGTGGCCAGCGATCTCGTCATTCCCGTTTGGAAACTCGACCATCAGTGTTGGGTTTGTCCAGAAAGTGGTGTAGTCCGCAGATCCGTACTCACTGCTCGGTTCTACGACGTTGTAGTAATAGGCGAACCCAAGGTTGGGTGAAGCAACACCCCAGGCGCTGCTGTCTTTTGCACCGTTGGTACTGGCAAAGCCTGGAATCGTCCCGACCCAGAACTGCAACTGATCGCGTTGAGTGCCGGTAAAACCGGTTTCGGAGAAGTAGGCCAGCACCGTATTGGCGGCGATGCTGGTCTTGCCATCGCTGGTTCGGGTGATCACCGGGAAGGACTCCACCGCCCAACTGTCCGGAATGCCCGGCTGGGCAAAACCAATGAATTGTTCGGCACTTGCGTGCGGGCTAATAGCCAAAAGCAAGGCGAGTGAAAGGCCTGCGCTTAAGCGCAATGAGTGAGGTGAGTTCATCTTCAAGCTCTCTTATTGTTGTTTTAGTGCGCGTTGGCGCGAGCTGGCACGATCACGCCATGCAGTTTTCTACGTCATCGGGGTGTTTGGGG
Organism: Pseudomonas sp. NPDC096917; assembly: GCF_044762555.1. Classification (NCBI taxonomy): domain Bacteria; kingdom Pseudomonadati; phylum Pseudomonadota; class Gammaproteobacteria; order Pseudomonadales; family Pseudomonadaceae; genus Pseudomonas; species Pseudomonas sp. NPDC096917. The sequence goes on from NZ_JBIWEO010000007.1 coordinate 184,078, forward strand.
ATCGTGGGCCCCAGCACTTGGCCGCTGCTGTCGTCGACGAGTACGACGTCCTCAATGCGCATGGCACCGAAGTTTTCGTAGGCAATGAAACGTTCGTAATTGATGAGGCCGGTGTGCCTGCGTTCGGCTTGCCAGCGCTTGATCAGTGCGGGAATGAAGTAAATCCCGGGCTCCACTGTCAGCACCATGCCGCGCTTCAAGGGCTTGCCCAGGCGCAGATTGCATAGACCAAACTGCTCGCTTCTGGAGACAGAATGGTCATAGCCCACCCAGTTCTCGCCTAACGACTCCATGTCATGTACATCAAGGCCGAGCAGGTGGCCTAGGCCATGCGGGAAACACAGGGCATAGGCACCCGACTCAACGATGTCTGCGGTGTTTCCCGTGAAGAAACCCAGTGCTTTCATGCCGTCAGCGAGCCGGTGTGCAGCAGCCAGGTGCACGTCCAGAAAGCGTACGTGTGACCGAGCTTGCTGTATCGCGTGTTCTTGCACGTCCAGCAACAACTCATAAAGTTCACGCTGGTGCGGCTCAAAACGCCCACCTACAGGCAGTGTTCGGGTCACATCACTGGCATAACCCAGTGGACTACAGGCACCGGCATCGTTGATAACCAGATCACCCTTGAGCAAATGGTTTCCATGCTCAAGGTTGTGCAAGATCTCTCCATGGCGAGTAAAAATCGGCGAGTAGGCTTCTTGCAAACCTTCGCGGCCGAGCACCTGGCGCATGTGAGCGACTATTTCGCTTTCGACCATCCCCGCGCGCGTCATGCGCATTGCCAGCCGGTGCATTTCGTCGGTGACCCGTAAGGCGCTTTCGATCTGGGCCCGTTCTCGCGGTTCTTTGACCTCGCGCATGGCCACGACTTCGCGGGTCAAACTGCGCGATGCTAGCCGCCCTAGATCTTTGGGTAGCCATTGGATCATCTGTGACAGGGTCAAGGCCGTGTCGCTGCGGTAAGGCGGTAAAAAGTGCAGAGGTCGGCCTGAGCGCAGGACTTTATTGATGGCAGCCTGTAAAAGGTGCCGCCTTTTGACGGTGTCACACCCAGAAGCTGTTGCCATCTGCGCGGGTGAGGCGTGTTGGGCATGCCAGATTATTGCGTCCGGATCGGTACTGTCTTCGACGAATAGCGTCTCCTGGGCATTGTCGAGTTCTATGAGTCCGATCAGCCCAGGTTGGTTGAGGCCAAAAAAATAGCTGAACGTCGCATCCTGGCGAAACGGGTAAGTGTTATGCGCAAAGTTAATGGGCGCCTCGTTATGACCGATCAGCAGAGCAACGCCTTTACTCAGACGTTGACGCAATGTGTTTCGGCGCTGGATGTAAACGTCGGGTGTAAACATGCTGAGTACCTTTGCGAAAGGGCCGCGTTACACCGTAATGCCGTAAACCGTACGGGCAGTTTGGGCGTCGATGTAGCCGTTTTTCAGGTCCTCGCGCACTGCCTTTTCGCAGCGATTGCTGGCGTGTCCATAGCCACCTCCCGACCCTGTGCGCACGCGAATCAGATCGCCTGCATCCAGGCTAATGCTGCTGGCCATGGCGTAGCGCTCGCGCAGGCCGCAGCTACGAATGACTTCAACATAATTGAGTGACCCCGTTGCACCGTGCATCAGGCCCCATGGAGGTATGACCGAGCGCGTGTAACCGCAGGTCATGAAACTGGAATCGGTACGGACTCGATAGTCGATACAAATACCTCGACCTCCGCGAAATTGGCCATGGCCGCCGGGTTCGTCATTTAGCGCCATGCGCTCTACGTAGAGCCCGTAACGGGCTTCGCAGATTTCGACGGGGCAGTTGTAGGTTTCGCCGTGCAGGCCGCAATACACGGCGTTGTTGCCATCGCGGCCTGACTCTCCACCCCAGCCGCCTATTTCCGGTTCTACCAGGGTGTACCTGCGTCCAGTGTCAGGGTGCAGTCCGCCAATGATGGTGGCGCAGACCGAGGCAAAGTTGCCTGCTGGAAGGCGATCTGGAAACTGGGTGGCCAGGCAGCACACAATCAGATCGTGGACGCGAATCAGGTTTTCAAAATAGAAGCCTTCGGCCGCAGGCGACTGGGCATCAAACAGTGACCCCGGCCGCGTCAGCACCTTGAGCGGGCGAAAGGTGCCGCCGTTGGTCGTACCCTGCGGTGCGGTCAGCGCCTTGAACGCCATTTGTGCGGCAACCACTGTCCCGTCACGGCTGAGGTTGTTAGGTCCGGCGCACTGATCGGGGTTTTCTCGCAGGTCGATGATCATTTCGTGGTCGCGGATGTCGATCGTGAGCTTGAATTCGCTGCCATCGTCTTGCATTTCTTGAAGGTCGAGGCTGCAATTGGGTAAAGCCTGTAGTGCCTTGAGCGAGATTTTTTCGCCCAAGTCCATAAAATCCTTCATCGCCAGTAAAAACAGCTCCGTGCCGTATTTCTGTGTCAATTGTTGCAAGCGCAGTGCCCCGCCGCGCACAGCGGCAACACCTGCCCAAAGATCACCTTCCATAAAGTCGGGCATGCGTGAGTTGGCCTGCAAAATCTGCAGCACAGAGCGAATGGCGCGCCCCTGACTGATCATCTTGACCGACGTCAGGCGCAAGCCCTCCTGGAAAATATCGACGGCTTGGGTCGAGAGTGAGCCGGGAACCATACCGCCGACATCGTTCCAATGCGCAATGTTGGCTGTCCAGGCCACCAGCTTGCCGTTGGCGAACACCGGCATTGCCAGCACTACGTCGTTAAGGTGGGTCACTGCACCGCCGTCGTGCGGGTCGTTGCTGATAAATACATCGCCCTCCTGAATTTCTTCGGGCGAGTGCTCAAGCAATATCTTTTTTACGGCCTTATCCAGCACGCCGACAAAGGCGGGTATCCCGGCCCCGGAGCTGGCAATTTCGCCATGCGCGTCGGTAATGCCGGTGCCCATGTCTAGCACCTCGTAAATGATCGGGCTCATGGCGGCTTTGCGCATGGCTGCGAACATTTCGTCGGCAATGGCTTGCAGTGAGTTCTGGATAATATCGCGGGTAAAAATGTCGAGCGTGTGCATGTTCATGCTTGGTCACCCTCTAAGATGATATGTAAATTGCCCAGATGATCGACTCGCACCTGGTTGTCGGGGTGGATCAACACGGTGGTGCCGCAGTCCTCAACGATGGCGGGGCCTCTGAAGCTCATCTGGGGCTCAAGCAGGGCGTAGTCGTAGAGGGTCGCTTCATGCACGCCTTCCAAGGCGTAATCCACCTGGCGCACCCCTTTGCAGGCGGCGTTTAGCGTTCGGCCGGTAACAGGCAGGGCTTCGGGCTGCAACTTTCCGATTTGCGCGACGGCTATCAGGTGAAAACCAACGATCTCGAGCGGGGCCTGGAGTCGGTAGGTGTAGTGCTGCTCGTATTGGAGGTGAAAACGTTGCTCGATCAGGGGCCAGTGTTGGTCAATAGACTCTTGGTCATTGAGTTGCACTTCCACCGCATGTTCTTGATTTTGGTAGCGCAACTTGCAGTACACAGTCAGCGCCACCTGCTCTGTCGGAATCTGTTCGGCGGCGAACTGCTCGCAGCCTGAGCGCATCAAGCCCTCCAGAAAACATTGTGTTTCTGTCAGAGCATCCGCTTGCGTGGTGTCGGCAAAGCGATTGATGAACCAATCGCGGCGCAGGTCAGAGAGGGTCATGCCCCATGCTGAAAACACCGCCGCACTGCGCGGCACGATGACCTTTTTGACCCCCAGCTCTTGAGCAAGCGCCACTGCGTGAAGGGCACCACCACCGCCAAAAGCCATCAGGGTCAGATCGCGTGGGTCATGCCCCCGGCTTAACGACACCAGCTTCAGGGCGTTCACCATGTTGTCGTTGGCCAGGCGCACAATGCCACGGGCGATCTCTTCGGGCGGCAGGGTCAAGCGCTGGCTTAAAAGGTCGAGCCCATGCTCCACGGCTGCTAAATCGGCAACCATTTCGCCGCCGCAAAAGTAATCCGGGTTGATGCGCCCCAAGGCCAGATTGGCGTCTGTGGTCGTGATCTCGACGCTGCCATTACCGTAGGCGGCTGGGCCAGGCTGGGCGCCTGCGGACTGTGGGCCTACGTGCAGTTTTTCAAAATCATCAACCCAGGCAATTGAACCTCCGCCATTACCGATTTCGACCAGGTCCACGACCGGCACCATGATCGGGTAACCCGCGTTGACATGATTGCGTTCAATCCAATAGTCGGTCTTGATCGTGACTTGGCCGTTGCGGATCAGGGCGCATTTGGCAGTGGTGCCCCCGATGTCCAGGCCCAGTAGGTCGGGCTCATCAATCAGGCGCCCAAGTTCGGCGGCCGCCCAGAAGCCACTGGCGGGGCCAGACTCGACCATGGTGATGGGGATTTGCCTGGCATGCGCTACGCTGTCGACGCCGCAGTTGGACTGCATGATGTACAGCGGCGCTTTATAGCCCGCAGCGCTTAAGCCAGCTTGCAGCTCGTCGAGATAGCGTGCGGCGATCGGCTGCACATAGGCTGAAAGCACTGTGGTGCTGGTGCGTTCATATTCACGCCACTCGCGGGTGATCTGGTGAGAAGCAACCACTGACACGTCAGGCCAGAGTAGCTTGACTTCATCCAGGACGGCTCGTTCATGGGCTGTATTGGCATAGGCGTGCAGCAAGCAGATTGCGATAGCCTTGACGCCGTCGTGGCGAAAGGCATCCAGCATGTCAGGCAGGGTAGATAGATCCAGTGGCTCGCGTTCACGGCCATCAGTATGCAGGCGACCGCTGACCTCGCAGCGTAAATACCGAGGCACGAAAGGTGCAGGCTTGACCCATTTCAGGTTGAAATAATCCGGACGATTGGCGCGTGCAATTTCCAGGATGTCGCGAAATCCGCGGGTGGTAATCAATGCCGTTTTAACGCCCCGTCGTTCTGTCAGCGCGTTGATGACAACCGTCGTGCCATGGGCGAGAAAGTCCACCGTCTCAAGGGCAACGTTGGCCTTGTGGATGACGTTAAGTACGCCCTGAGCAAAGTTGGGTGGCGTGGTATCGACCTTGGCCGTGCGAATGATTTGCTGGCCGGTCGAGGGGTCACTTTCGAAATAAACGAGATCCGTGAAAGTGCCTCCCACATCGGTGGCTACGCGTACAGTTTTTTCTTTCATACCCACAGGGTGACTCCTGGTTTTTGTTCTTGTTGGTTGTATGAAACCAGCCGAGCAGAGTGCCCGAGCGTCTTAACCGTTGAGTTCGATGTTAGGAGGCAATGGGTATGGGTTTAAACGGGCAGGGCGGGTAGGTCAGCTTGTTTTACGCAGCTGACTTACCCGCATGGGTAGGGGGATTCTTCAGTGATCGAGGTTTAGCAAACCTTGATGCAAGGCCGCGTGGATCGCCGCGGTACGACTGTCTACGCCGAGTTTGGTGTAGATGTTTTTAAGGTGAAACTTGACGGTGTTCTCGGAAAGGCTCAGCCCTTGCGCGATGATTTTGTTCGGCTGGCCGTGGGCAAGCAGGCTGAGTACTTGGGTTTCCTTGGCACTCAACGGTATTTTTGGCCGTACCGGATGCGCTCGCCAGCCTCGCAGGCGACTGATGAGCTTGGGAATGAACGGACAGGCATTCTGGGTACGTTCCAGGGCAGGCAGCAGCCAGGGCCCAACCTCCATGAGCAATCCGGGAAGCACCTCTTGGGCGATCGAGGCCAAAATGCGCGTGATCTCTTGCGGGCTTATCTCGATCTGGGACCTGCAGGTCGCCGCCAAGGCCATCAGATCCAGCCGCCAGCCAAGCAGCAGCAAGCCTTTGCCTCGTAGCAGATGCCCCTCACGTTGTAGCCGGTTAAGGGCGACAAGGGCTGCGCCTGTCGCAATTTCAAGTCTGGCCATGGCCAGGGTGATGGCCAACTGAGTACGCCAATCATCAAGGGGGGTGGCCATGGTGTCGAGTTCAGCCTGTGCAGCTTCTTTGCGTGCCTGGACCAATAGCCCGCATTGCACCAATACATCGACCCTCCAAGCCTTTACCAGGAGATGCAGGCGTTTCCAATTGCGTGCCGTGGCGTGCAATTTAACGTGTTCCAGCTCAAGCAGCGCGGGCTGCATACCCTTGGCGCGCAATGTCGTACGCCAGGTCACTTCGGCAGTGTTTGCCACTATCTCCAGCCAGCCATCGGCATGTTCCAGTGATGCCCAGCCGTTCTCTAGCCACGGGGTCACCTGCGACCAGTTGCCTTGCCAGTAACAATGTTGAGCCTTCAAACACCCGGTCAGCGCCTTCAGCGAGCTTTCGCCGCCAAATTGTCGGAGTACGCATGTCAGCGCCTCGTCGATCAACTGCTCAGATGCCCTTACATCCCCAGACAGCGCCAACGCCTGTGACTCATGAATGCTGCAGTAAATTTCACCGCGAGGGCTGGCCACCAAGCGCATTTTGATCTTCGCTGCGCGAATGCTTAAAAGCGCCCCTTTAATGTCGCCACGGATCAGTAAGGCCAGGGTGTCGACACACTCCAGCGTCGCTTGCAGGAGCATTTCATCAGGAGCACCTGTCCAGGGGCGCTGTGGTACTTCATTCGCCTGCTCAAAGTGGTCCAGATAGGCATTGGACAGGGTTCGAATGAGCTGGAAGTCGCGCAGCAGCCGCGGCTCACCCTGAACATAGTTCTGTGCAAGGCACAGCAGTTGGGTACAGAGCGCGTGATTGCCTAATTTGGCGTGCAGATAAGCTTGTAATAGCAAAAGGTCTGGCGCGGTGTGCCGTGTTTGCAGATCAAACTGTTGCACCAGGCTTTGTGCGTAACGAATTCCGTGGCGCAGAACCAGCGCCCAGCCGCCAGCCCGAACCACCAGACTGATTGCAAGCGGGGTGTCTTGGGCCCGTAAGGCATGCGCGACAGCTTGTACCCAGTCTGTTGCGTGTGCCAGCCATTGAGCAGCAGCCCGATGGATGTGCTGGGCCCGGCAGGTGTTGACCTTGGGGCTCAGGAAGTCGCGCAGCAAGCCGTGATAGCGAAACCACTGACGTTCCGCGTCCAATGGGACGAGTAGGGCGTCGAGAGGGCGCAGGTGCATGAGCAACTGTGCGCTGTCGGTACGGTTACGGACAGCGTCGGCCAGTTCGGCATTAAAGCGTTCCAGCAATGAGGTTTCGAGCAAAAAATCTTGGCACTCCGTCGATAGGCTTGTGAGGATTTGCTCGGCTAAATACTCTGCGACTTCAATCACGCCCCCGCCGAATCCGGTTAGCCCGTACAGGCTGGCGTCGCGGCTGCTCAGCCACAGGCGCGCCAGTTGGACCGCCACGGCCCAGCCTTCAGTGGTTTGCTGCAGTTGCAGCACATCTTCAGGCGCGACTAGGGGCCCCAAAATGCTGCGGGTTTCGTCCAGTGAAAGGCTCAGCTGGCGTGCTGACACTTCATGCATCCAGCCCTTCGCCCGCCAATTGCCCAGTGGCCAGGCGGGGCGGGTGCGGCTGGCCACAATCAGGTGCAGCCATGGCGCAGCTTGTTCAATGAGGGTTTGCAGGATGCTAGTGACTTTGTGATTCGCCACCGCGTGGTAGTCGTCAAGCAGCACGGTGACAGGATGCTCCGCCTGCTCAAGGGCGTGGACCAGAGCGCAAAGCGTGCGTTGGGGCTGGGCGTCCAGTGATTGTGTTTCGGCCAGTCGGGATAAGTGCCCCATTTTCACCCCGCTGTGTTCCAGGGCCAGGATCAAATAGGCCAGAAAGCGATTGGGTTCTCCATCAGCCTCGTCCAGCGATAGCCAGGCAATTTTGGCCTTTGGTGTTTTTTTGAGCAGTGCTTCACGCCATTGCATGAGCAGGACCGTCTTGCCATATCCGGCGGGTGCCACCACCAGCAACAGGGGAATTTGGCCTTGCGCGTGAAGAGACGCCAGCAGCGCCTCGCGTATTTGCGTTGTCAGTAGAGTTTTTGGCGGTGTGATTTTTCCGATCCAGCACCATGTGCTAGGCGAGTGATCTGCTGGGGTGTGATTCATGGGGCTGGACCGCTCTCAAACCAGTATTTCAAGAGGTTGCAGAGTTAAGCGTGTTACTCCTAGTCAGTGGCTTCTGATTTGTGTGTAGGGGCTCTTCTAGAAAGTGGTTGGATTTTTACTACACAAGAACAGGCTCCTGAAATTCCGGGAGGCAGGGTTGCCGAAGGCTTTGTGTTGTCGCTAAAGGTGTTACCTCATGTGTAACCGTGCGCACAAAAACGGGGCTTTGTGACACCTAAAGCACTGTTTTAGAGCCCTTGCGCAGGGCTTTAAAAATAAGATGAAACGCTACACTTGCCGGAATAGAAGGGTTTGCGAATAATAGGCCCGCTATTTGCAACTCATACAGGTTCTATGTCTTTTGCTCTTGCATGAATTTGAAGGGCTGTCAATGCTTGGAGTCGCCTTTCTCGGTGCATCTGTAATTTGTTGTCGCATTGAAGAAATTACGGCTTGAAGCCTGTCGTTAGAATGCCGGTCACTCGCTCGTCGTAGTTGCGCTGCTCTCAGTGCAACGCCAGTAGGACGTGGCGCCGCATTCCCGGTTTAACCTCCGCATATTGGGCTCGCGCTCACTCTGCCTTTATTGCCCTTTACCGATGGAGTCCTAAGATGAAGAAACTCGTGCTTCTTGGCGCCCTGGCACTTTCCGTGCTGTCCTTGCAGGCTTTTGCTGACGCAAAGCCGCTGAAAATTGGCATTGAAGCCGCATACCCTCCGTTTGCCTCCAAGGCGCCGGACGGCAGCATTGTGGGCTTTGACTACGACATCGGTAACGCTCTGTGTGAGCAGATGCAGGTCAAGTGCGTTTGGGTCGAGCAAGAATTCGACGGCCTGATCCCAGCCCTTAAAGTGCGCAAGATCGACGCGATCCTGTCTTCGATGTCGATTACCGACGATCGCAAGAAATCGGTCGACTTCACCACGCGTTACTACCTCACTCCAGCGCGCCTGGTGATGAAGGAAGGGACAACAGTTTCCGACTCTCTTGATGAGCTCAAAGGCAAGAAGATCGGTGTGCAACGCGGTTCGATCCACGATCGTTTCGCCAAGGAAGTGCTGGCTCCCAAAGGCGCCACTGTTGTGCCTTACAGCTCGCAGAACGAAATCTACCTTGACGTCGAAGCCGGTCGTCTGGATGGCACGGTTGCTGACGCCACCCTGCTGCAAGACGGTTTCCTGAAAACCCCGCAGGGCAAAGGCTACGCATTTGTAGGCCCGCAGTTCACTGACGCCAAGTACTTTGGTGACGGCATCGGTATCGCTGTACGTAAAGGCGACAAGGAACATCTGGACCAGATCAACGCAGCGATCGCGGCGATCCGTGCCAACGGTAAATACAAGCAAATCCAGGATAAATACTTCGACTTCGATATTTACGGCGCAGACCCTAAGTAAATCGTCGCAGCAGTCAATCCGAAATGGCGCAAGCAACAGGATCTCTGAAGTTTGCGCCATTTTTTCATCCTAATTTTTGAGGGCCGGAATCATGTTGAAAGGCTACGGGGCTGTCATCCTCGATGGCGCTTGGCTGACGCTTCAGCTCGCCTTGTCGTCCATGGCCCTGGCCATTGTTCTAGGTCTGATTGGTGTTTCATTGCGCCTGTCGCCAGTGCGCTGGCTGGCCTGGCTCGGCGATCTGTATTCAACCGTCATCCGCGGGATTCCCGATTTGGTACTGATCCTGCTGATTTTCTACGGCGGGCAGAATTTGCTGAACAATGTCGCGCCGATGCTGGGCTACGACGATTACATCGACCTCAATCCATTGCTGGCCGGTATTTTCACCTTGGGCTTTATCTTTGGCGCCTACCTGTCCGAGACCTTTCGCGGAGCCTTCATGGCGATTCCCAAAGGTCAGGCTGAAGCCGGTATGGCGTATGGCATGAGCAGTTTTCAGGTGTTCTTTCGGGTGTTGGTCCCGCAGATGATCCGTCTGGCGATTCCGGGCTTTACCAATAACTGGTTGGTATTGACCAAGGCCACGGCCCTGATTTCGGTGGTCGGCTTGCAAGACATGATGTTTAAGGCCAAGCAGGCAGCTGACGCGACCCGCGAACCTTTTACCTTCTTCCTGGCTGTGGCAGCGCTGTACCTGGTGTTGACCAGTGTTTCGCTGTTGGCATTGCGACAACTTGAAAAGCGCTACTCGGTAGGCGTAAAGGCGGCTGATCTATGATCTTTGACTACAACGTTATTTGGGACAGCATGCCGCTGTACCTGAGTGGTCTGATTGAAACGCTCAAGCTGCTGGGTATTTCGCTGTTCTTTGGCTTGCTGGTCGCCTTGCCGCTGGGTTTGATGCGGGTCTCCAAGCTGGCGTGGGTCAACTTCCCGGCGTGGCTGTACACCTACGTGATTCGCGGTACACCGATGCTGGTGCAACTGTTCTTGATCTACTACGGCCTGGCTCAGTTCGACACTGTGCGTGAAAGCTTCCTATGGCCTTTGTTGTCCAGTGCAACGTTTTGTGCGTGCCTGGCTTTTGCGATCAATACCAGTGCCTACACCGCCGAGATCATCGCGGGCAGCCTCAAGGCCACGCCCCATGGCGAGATCGAAGCGGCCAAGGCCATGGGCATGTCCCGAAGCAAAATGTATCGCCGTATTTTGCTGCCGTCGGCCCTGCGCCGGGCGCTGCCGCAGTACAGCAACGAAGTGATCATGATGCTGCAGACCACGAGTCTGGCGTCCATCGTGACCTTGATCGACATCACCGGGGCCGCGCGCACTGTCAATGCGCAGTACTACTTGCCGTTTGAAGCCTATATCACCGCGGGCGTGTTCTACCTGTGCCTGACCTTCATTCTGGTGCGCCTGTTCAAATTGGCTGAACGCCGCTGGCTGGGCTATATGGCCCCGCGCAAGGCCTGAGAGTTGAGCTGTACGCTCAACGTCTGACCCACTGTTTTTGTGAGAACCGACAGCATGTACAAACTTGAAGTCCAAGACCTGCATAAGCGCTATGGCAGTCATGAGGTGCTCAAAGGCGTATCTCTGGCAGCAAAGGCAGGTGATGTGATCAGCATCATCGGTTCCAGCGGTTCAGGCAAAAGTACCTTTTTGCGTTGCATCAACCTGCTTGAGCAGCCGCATGCCGGCAAGATCCTGCTCAACAATGAAGAGCTGAAGCTGGTCGCGAAAAAAGACGGCGCGCTGGTCGCCGCAGACCCTAAACAGTTGCAGCGCATGCGTTCGCGCCTGTCGATGGTGTTCCAGCATTTCAATCTGTGGTCGCACATGACCGCGCTGGAAAACATCATGGAAGCGCCCGTGCATGTACTGGGCATGAGCAAGGCCCAGGCGCGGGAAAAAGCCGAGCACTACCTGAACAAGGTCGGCGTGTCACATCGCAAAGAGGCTTATCCGGGGCATATGTCCGGGGGTGAGCAGCAGCGTGTGGCCATTGCCCGTGCGCTGGCGATGGAGCCGGAGGTCATGCTGTTTGACGAGCCGACCTCGGCCCTTGACCCGGAGTTGGTTGGCGACGTGTTGAAGGTGATGCAAGACCTCGCCCTCGAAGGTCGGACCATGGTGGTGGTGACGCACGAGATGGGCTTTGCGCGCGAAGTGTCAAACCAACTGGTATTCCTGCACAAAGGCATTGTTGAGGAAAGCGGCAACCCGCGTGAAGTGCTGGTCAATCCACAGTGCGAACGCTTGCAGCAGTTCTTGTCGGGCAGCCTAAAGTAATAACGCAGACCCTGCAGGAGCGAGCTTCAAAAGATCAAAAGATCGCGAGCAAGCTCGCTCCTGCAGTAGTTGTGGGCAGCGCTTAAGTGAACAATATTGCGATGTAAGACTGCTTTTTTGCACCAACTTAGTGCATGCTTGCCCGCTCTGTGGTGGCTGATCTAGCTTGGTTGTTGCCACCTTCGGCATTAACACTGTTTTGCTTTGGATTGCATGCCATGACTGCCCAACGAATAGGTTTCCTGATTTGGCCCAGCACGAAAGCGTTGACGCTGGCGCTGGCTGAGGAGGCCTTGCGGGTCGCCCAGCGGGTGCATCCGGAAGTGACCTATGAATTGGTGTTTTTGTGCGCCGAAGCGCAGACCGACACCGCCGCCGGCGGCTGGCAATTGCCGGGCGAGCCGTGGGCCGGAAAGCTCGAAGGTTGTCAGAAACTGTTCCTGGTGGCCGATGAGCCTCCAGCCTCGATAGCCCCTGCGCTAAGCAGTGCGCTCAAGCAATTGGTGCGTGCCGGTTGCGTGATAGGCGGGCTGTCTGCCGGCGTGTATCCCTTGGCGCAGTTGGGTTTGCTGGATGGTTATCGGGCGGCGGTTCACTGGCGCTGGCAGGATGATTTTGCCGAGCGTTTCCCCAAGGTGATTGCGACAAGCCATCTGTTTGACTGGGACCGTGATCGTCTGAGCGCGTGCGGCGGGCTGTCGGTACTGGATTTGCTGCTGGCGCTGTTGGCCCGCGATCACGGTGCCGAGCTGGCGGGTGCGGTGTCCGAAGAGTTGGTCGTCGAGCGGATTCGCGAAGGCGGTGAGCGTCAGCGTATACCGCTGCAAAACCGCCTCGGCTCAAGCCACCCCAAGCTGACTCAAGCCGTGCTGTTGATGGAGGCCAACATCGAAGAGCCGCTGACCACTGACGAAATTGCCCAGCATGTGTGCGTGTCGCGTCGTCAGTTGGAACGGATTTTCAAGCAGTACCTCAATCGTGTGCCGAGCCAGTATTACCTTGAACTGCGTTTGAACAAGGCCCGGCAAATGCTGATGCAAACCAGCAAGTCGATCATCCAGATCGGCCTGTCGTGCGGTTTCTCCTCGGGGCCGCATTTCTCCAGTGCGTACCGCAACTTCTTTGGCGCAACGCCGCGTGAAGATCGCAACCAGCGTCGTAGCAGCAGCCCGTTTGAATTGTCTTCGGTGCCGTCTGAGCGAGGCTGAAGCTACTCATCAAGCTCAACGATATTGACATCGATGGGGGGCAGGCCGTCGAACGCAACATTCATGTCGATGCCGGTCTGGCTGAAATAGCGGTGTACCTGGCTCACTGCCTCTTCGGACAGGGGGTTGCCTGCCAGGTCGAGCGCTTCGGTGATATAGGCAGGAGCCTCGAAGAGTTCGGACGGCAGATTGATGATGAGATTGTCACTTAGATCAATCGTTTCAATATCGGGCAGCCCCAGCAGCGAGGTTGGGAACTCGCTGAGTTCAGTGTTGCTCAAGTACACGGAATTCAGGTTTTGCATGTTGCTGAAGTCGGGCGTGATGTTGAGCGGGTTGTTATCAAGATCGATGTGTTCCAGATTTTCCAGTCCCGCTAAGGCTTGGGTGCTTGTGGGAGAGAGCGTGATGTTGCTGTCTTCGAGATACAACTCGGTTATGTGCTGCATTGAAAACAGCGACTCTGGCAGTGTATCAAGCGCAAAACCTTGAAGTTTCAACACGCGTAATTGTGGAAAATGCTGCAAGAATTCGCTAACGCCAGTGACGGGGCCTGTTCCTCTCAAAGACAGGTAAGTCACGTGGCTGAAGTCGGCGTTAATGGTAGGCATGTTGTCTAATATCGTTCGTGTAAACGTCAGCTCAAAACCATCTCGATCAGCGTCGGCGTAGTGATTGTCGAACGCAGTTTGTCTGCGCCAGCATCTTTCGAGTTCTCGGCTGAATGCGCGCCGGTCTTGAACAATCGCCATTCTGGCAATAGGCGCAATTAAATCGCCTGTTCGCTGGTTAACGGCCGGTGCGTCGACTGTCCATACTTCCAGATCATCACGCAGTGTTTGCAGCGATTGTCCCAATTCGGTCAAGGTTTGATTTGCTTGAGCCGGGTCTGAGGGCAGGGTACGCATGACTCTTAGCCGCTCGAGCTGATTCAGGCTGGGGTAAAGCTCATGAACGCGCTGCTCAAGTGCGCTCGGTACCCGCCCCGGGGCGTCGGCGCCTAATAAGGGATAAGCAGTGGCTTTAAGTCGCGGGCGGGCTTCAGGGTTTAGGTCCAGCGCAGTGCGCGGTGGTTCCATGTGTGCGCTGACAAGTTGACGTTGCAACAGAGGCTGCTGGCGTACTGCGTTTTTCAAGGCGTTGCCTTGTTTGGTATTGGGAAATCCCAGTTGATGACGCTCTGCGTCCGGCAGGGCGTGCAGTAAAGCGGCATACAGATCGTCTGGACCATGCAGCTCTTGATCCAGCGCATCCCGAGCGCTGTAGCGGTTTTGTGATTTGATCAGCACTTTTCGTATCGGGGCATGTTCGTCCCCAAGGCTATTGAGCAGTGGCCCTTCAAAGTCGGCGTCGCGAATTTCCAGGCGCACGTTGTCTGACCAGCCAGGGAGCGATTCAATCGTTTTCAGAATGAGCCACTCGCTGTCTGCAGAGTGCACGGAGTCGAGAAACAGGCCTTCAAAGGCGCGATTGACCCGTGCTTCGTGGACCTGTTGGAGCGCGAGTTCCTGCAAACGTGTGGGGAGGGTTCGCTCATTGAGCAATTGCAGGATTTCGTCGCCATGGGCATTCCAGATCAGTTCTTGCGCTGCCAGTGTCGGCAGGTCCGGATAGGTTGTCTGCAGCAGTTTGACCTCGGCATTGCCTCTGCTTTGCAGCGATGCATAACGTGATGTGAACAAGTCGGTGCGTTTGCTCTGTGCCTGGCGCGCCAGTCGGTTACAGAGCAGGTTTATTTGTTCGGTGGGGTTAGGCAGCGGGTCGGCCATCGCAGGGCTAATGCCGAGCAGGTGTTTAATGTCTTTTTCCGTGAGTGCCTTGAGGATGGTGTTCAGCAATTGGCCCTCTCGCACCTGTTGCTCTGTGATTTCAATGCGATCGGCTGTAGAGGAGGCTGAAGGGTAATTCGCCACGGTTTCACCGCGGTCATTGACAACCCGCAAGCTTTTCGACGAGCTCCATGCCTCGTCACGGGTCAGCAGTTGCAACTGGGTTTGAGGGTCTGCCAGTTGCTGAACCAAAGGGTCGCGGCTTTGCATGTGCTCGATGAAACGCTGCAGGTCTTCATCAATCTGGAAGCGTTGGATACTGTCGGCCAGTAAGCCTGGCGTGTGCAGCGCATCGGCATGCAGGCTGCGCAGCACATCGGTGTCGGTCTGTGTGATGGTCAAAATACGTGAGGCGTTGAGGTCAGAAAAAGAGGCCGCGGTTCGGTTCAAGCGTTTAAAAAGTGTCAGATCATCCCAGTTGAGCGGTTGCTCGGTTTCGGCTGTCCAGGCACCTGAACCGTTGTGCCGCAAGCGTGGCGAATAGGCCCGTGCTTGGTAGGGATGCTTGATGCGGTAGCGCAGGGTTTGGGGTTCTTGTTCGACGCGGTAAGTGCTTTTTTCGAGGGTCAGAAACTGGGCGTCTTCATGCTGCATCAACCCGAGGTCGTTGACGGGCGTGCCGGGGGGCAGGGCTGTCGGATGTTGGTAAGGCGTAAGGTCCGGATCCCAGAGGCGTTTTTCACCCGTGGGGCGTGTGACGGGTTTTAAACCCGCGACGAAAGAGGAGGCGGGCTTCAGCGCGTCAGAGATTATTTTGCCGCCAATGGTCAGGGTTGCAATCTGGGTGACACTGGACAACACGTTGAACAGATGGTCCCAGGCCTCAATGGTTTTACCCTGAGTCCAGTCCCTGATGCCCTCATAGGTGTCATCAAGGACCTGATACGCCATTTGCAGCATCATCAACTCACCGAGCCCCGGGATGAAGAAAGCGCCCACAAACTCAATCGAGTTGACGGCCCACTCGCCGATTTTTTTCAGGCGTTGTTGGCGGTCATGGCGTGTTTTCTGATCTTCAGTGTCGGTACTGACAGCCAGCAAGGGGGCGTCTGCCAGCAGCTTTCGTCGTTTTTGGTTGAAAAGGTATTCGCTGTAGTCCTGAGAGATATTGAGCAGCGTGAAACTCAGAGCAGGGTGCGCAACGGGGCTTGAACGAATATCGAGAGGGAAGTCCTCAGGCCGTCCTTCTCCTTCAGGCACCTGTGCCGGGTCGGTCAGGGTATAAAAAAGTTTGCTTCTAAGGGTGGTCAAAAACGGCCCCAGTTCCTTGTGATCAACAAAGCGACTGAAGTATTGCTGGTAGCTGTCTTCACGTAATTTTATGGCCAGGTGCTCGACGAAGGCGGTCATTGAAACGTGACGCTTAAGAGGGTGTTGCGGGTCATCCGGGAGGTAGGCGATGACCTCGCCGTGCAATGAGGAAGGCGCCGTTTTCGTGGAAAAAACCAGCACGCCAGTCAGCGGGCTACCCAGTAGCGTCATGCTGTGAGGATAAAGCGTCGATGGGTTCGGGTTCGTCCAGCCTGGCGCCTGGGCCGGATCGCAAAGCGCATCATGGATGCTTTGTGTGATCTGTTGGTGTGCGAGCGCATGGTGCGACGCCGCGTTGAGCGCCGTTCTCAAGTGCTGGCGCACCGCTGTTTTGATGCGCAGTGCTTTGGGGGGCGCGCAGAGGACCAGTTCGCTGTCCAGATGAGCCTTGTACAGTTTGCCAATATCCAGCTGGCGGCACAGTTTGATGAAGTCCGGGACCGGCAGTTGTCGGGTCAGAGCATCCATGGCCTGGTATTGCCCGCTCGGGCTGGGGCGAGAAATGAATCCGGAGTCAGCTGAGTGAGCGTCTGCCTGGGCTTCAAAAGCCTCGAAGTTATGCAGGGCGGCATCCAGCATGGACACGCGCCAGTTTTTAAATGCCCCGGTTTTGCGGCCTAGCAAGGGCGTTGTCAGGGGGATGTAAAGGTTGATGAAGGTGTTTTTTAGATCGAGCGCTGAATCCACCTGAAAGTGCTCAACCAATGCTTGTTTGAGCAAAGGCTCGGCGAAGGCGTAAACATCCTTGAGGTGTTCAAGTTCCTGTTCGGCGTCCTGATGGGCTTTCCAGCTGTTTATGTGCGCTTGATCAAGGGCGGTTTGCTGTGAGGTCGAAAGCCCTTTGGGCCAGTGCGCCGGGCTGGGCCGCAGACTCTTCAGTGCTTGTTGTTTGTGGATCGGCGCCTGTGTCAGCCACTGGGGTAGCGAGCGGGTGATCTGGGCGTGATGCGCCAGAAAAAAAGCCTCACTGTGGCGCATGTTTTCGTTGGCGGGTGGCTGTGCGGGCAGATCTTCAAGTTCGGCGTTGTTCATGAAAGCGGCTCATTAATCAATGAATTAGAGCGATTAAGATCGTCCGCGATGTCGGTTTTAAAAAGCGCAAATACCTGCTCGAAGGGGCCGCAGACGTATCGTAAATGTGCGGCGGTCAAATAAATAAATAGCGCCCGCTCAAGCGTTAATCTGCAGGTGTAGGACCGGCCTGCCAGGCACGCTATAAATCAACCTGTTATCGCGCTGCCGTTTGCCAGGCTCAGCGTTTAAACTGCGCCTTTGTGACGCAATATGTCGCATTGCCGAAAGCCTTGGGAAAACGTGGTTGAGCGCTATAAGAAGTTGTCGCTTGGCGACAAGGCGTCTCGTGCATGTGTCCTTACAATCCCTTATCGCCTGCCAGTCTAGGCAGGCGTTTCTCATCAGGAGACTCCGATGTCCGTTGAGCAAGCCCCGGTGCAACGCGCCGATTTCGATCAGGTCATGGTTCCGAACTACGCACCTGCTGCTTTCATTCCTGTGCGTGGCGCCGGTTCCCGAGTGTGGGATCAGTCGGGGCGTGAACTCATCGACTTCGCAGGCGGCATTGCGGTTAACGTGTTGGGTCACGCCCATCCGGCGCTGGTTGGCGCGCTGACCGAGCAGGCCAATAACCTGTGGCATGTGTCCAACGTCTTCACCAACGAGCCTGCGCTGCGCCTGGCGAAAAAGCTGGTGGATGCAACCTTCGCCGAGCGTGTGTTCTTCTGTAACTCGGGCGCCGAAGCCAACGAGGCCGCTTTCAAGCTGGCCCGTCGCGTGGCGTTCGACCGTTTCGGTGATGAGAAATACGAAATCATCGCGGCCCTCAACAGCTTCCACGGTCGTACGCTGTTCACCGTCAACGTGGGCGGGCAGTCGAAGTACTCCGACGGCTTTGGTCCAAAAATCACCGGCATCACGCACATTCCGTTCAACGACCTCGACGCGCTGAAAGCGGCGATTTCGGACAAGACGTGTGCTGTGGTGCTGGAGCCGATTCAAGGCGAAGGCGGGGTTCTGCCTGCTGAGCAGGCTTACCTGCAAGGCGCTCGCCAATTGTGCGATCAGCACAATGCGCTGCTGGTGTTTGACGAAGTGCAAACCGGCATGGGCCGTACTGGCGAGCTGTTTGCCTACATGCATTACGGCGTGACCCCGGACATCCTGACCAGCGCCAAGAGCCTGGGCGGCGGTTTCCCGATTGCTGCCATGTTGACCACTGATGCGTTGGCCAAACACCTGGTGGTTGGCACGCACGGCACCACTTACGGCGGTAACCCGCTGGCGTGTGCGGTGGGCAACGCAGTGATCGACGTGATCAACACGCCAGAGGTGTTGAGCGGCGTTAAAGTCAGGCACGAGCTGTTTAAAGCCCGCCTTGAGCAGATCGGTCAGCACTATGGCCTGTTCACGCAAGTGCGTGGCTTGGGTCTGTTGATCGGCTGTGTCTTGAGCGATGCCTGGAAAGGCCGTGCCAAAGACGTCTTCAACGCTGCAGAAAAAGAAAACCTGATGATCCTGCAAGCAGGTCCGGACGTGGTGCGTTTCGCGCCAAGCCTGGTGATTGAAGAAGCAGACATCACCGAAGGCCTCGATCGTTTCGAACGCGCAGTGAAAAACCTGACCGCTTGATCCACACCGCACCCCTGTAGGGGCTCGCCTCGCGATCTTTTGATCTTTGAAAAGGTCATGGAGCGAGCGCCTGCAGGGCCCCCATTTTTATTTTCTGAATTAAGGAGTGACACCATGCTGGTGATGCGCCCCGCGCAAATGGCTGACCTGGACGAGGTACAGCGTCTGGCTGCGGACAGCCCGATTGGTGTCACTTCACTGCCGGACGACGCCGGACGCCTGCGCGACAAGATCGCGGCGTCCGAAGCTTCGTTTGCAGCCGAGGTCAGCTTTAACGGTGAAGAAAGCTACTTTTTTGTTCTTGAAGACACGGCCACCGGCAAGCTGGTGGGCTGTTCGGCCATCGTGGCATCGGCCGGTTACTCCGAGCCGTTTTACAGCTTCCGTAACGAGACCTTCGTTCACGCCTCGCGCGAGCTGAAGATCCACAACAAGATTCACGTGCTGTCGCAGTGTCATGACCTGACCGGCAACAGCCTGCTGACCAGTTTCTACGTAGTTCCGGGTCTGGTCGGCACGGCCTGGTCCGAGCTCAACTCCCGTGGTCGTCTGCTGTTTGTGGCCAATCACCCGGAGCGCTTTGCTGATTCGGTCGTGACCGAGATCGTCGGTTACAGCGATGAAAATGGCGACTCGCCGTTCTGGGACGCCATTGGCCGCAACTTCTTCGACTTGAACTACGCCGCCGCCGAACGTTTGTGCGGGCTGAAAAGCCGTACGTTTCTCGCCGAACTGATGCCGCATTACCCGATTTACGTACCGTTGCTGCCCGATACTGCTCAAGAGGCCATGGGGCAGGTGCACCCGCGCGCGCAAATCACTTTCGACATTCTGATGCGTGAAGGTTTTGAAACTGATCATTACATCGACATTTTCGACGGCGGCCCTACCTTGCATGCGCGGGTTTCGGGCATTCGTTCGATCGCTCAAAGTCGCGTAGTCCCGGTCAAGATCGGTGAACTGAGCAAAGGCGGCGGTCGCCAGTACCTGGTGGCAAATGCCCAGTTGCAGGACTACCGCGCCGTATTGCTGGAGCTCGATTGGGCGCCGGGCAAGCCGGTCACGCTGGATCTGGAAGCGGCCGAAGCACTGGGCGTTGGCGAAGGTGCCAGCGTACGAGTGGTTGCGGTTTAACGCGTTTGAGCGAGTTTCACGGGGTTCGCCAGCGCGCCCTGTTTAAGGAGATAGCATGATCGTTCGTCCTGTACGCAATAGCGATTTACCGGCCCTGATAGAACTGGCCCGCAGCACGGGCACTGGCCTGACCACCTTGCCGGCCAACGAGCAGCGCTTGTTGCACCGAGTCACCTGGGCTGAAAAAACCTTCCGTGGCGAAGCCGAGCGCGGCGATGCGGACTACCTGTTTGTGCTCGAAAATGACGACGGTAAAGTTGTCGGCATTTCAGCCATTGCGGGCGCAGTCGGCCTGCGTGAGCCGTGGTACAACTTCCGGGTTGGCTTGACCGTCAGCGCCTCCCAGGAGCTGAAGATCTACCGTGAAATTCCAACCCTGTTTTTGGCCAACGACCTGACGGGCAACTCTGAGCTGTGCTCGTTGTTTCTCAGTGCCGATTACCGTAACGGCCTCAATGGCCGCATGCTGGCCAAGGCGCGGATGCTGTTTATCGCTGAGTTTCCCGAGTTGTTTGGCAACAAGATCATTGCTGAGATGCGCGGCATGTCGGATGAAAGTGGCCGCTCGCCGTTCTGGGAAAGCCTGGGTCGGCACTTCTTCAAAATGGAATTCAGCCAGGCTGATTACCTGACTGGCGTGGGCAACAAAGCCTTTATCGCTGAGCTGATGCCCAAATTTCCGGTGTATACCTGCTTCTTGTCCGAAGATGCTCGCGCGGTGATCGGCAAGGTGCATACCCACACCGAGCCCGCCTTGAACATGCTTAAAAGCGAAGGTTTCAGCTACCAGGGCTACGTCGATATTTTCGATGCTGGCCCGGCTGTGGAATGCGAAACCACCAAGATTCGCGCCGTGCGTGACAGTGAAACGCTGGTGCTGGCCATTGGCACGCCGGGCGACGACGCGACGCCTTATCTGATTCATAACCGCAAACGCGAAGATTGCCGCATCACTGCCGCCCCGGCGCGCTGGGCTGCCGGCACCCTGGTGGTCGATAAACTGACCGCCAGACGCCTGCAACTGAGTGCAGGCGATCAAGTGCGCGCCGTACCGTTGTCCGCGCAGCCAGTTGCCCCACGGGAGTCCAAATAATGAGCACGTTGTACATCGCAGGCGCCTGGCAGAACGGTCAGGGCGAAGCCATTGAATCGTTGAATCCGGTGACCCAACAGGTGCTGTGGACCGGCAACGCGGCCAATGCCGAACAGGTTTTCGAGGCGGTCAAGGCCGCGCGTCAGGCGTTTCCAGCCTGGGCCAAGCGCTCTTTCGAGGAGCGCTTGACGGTGCTCGAAGCCTTCGCTGCGAGCCTGAAAACCCACGCCGATGAGCTGGCGCATTGCATCGGTGAAGAAACCGGCAAGCCGCTGTGGGAGTCGGCCACCGAAGTCACCAGCATGATCAACAAGGTGGCCATCTCGGTACAAAGCTATCGCGAGCGCACCGGTGAAAAAAGCGGTCCGCTGGGCGATGCCACCGCTGTCCTGCGCCACAAGCCGCATGGCGTGGTTGCGGTGTTCGGCCCGTACAACTTCCCTGGCCATTTACCTAACGGGCATATTGTCCCGGCCTTGCTGGCGGGTAATAGCGTGGTGTTCAAACCGAGCGAGCTGACCCCAAAGGTTGCTGAGCTGACGGTCAAGTGCTGGATTGAAGCCGGTCTGCCGGCCGGCGTGTTGAACCTGTTGCAAGGTGCACGCAAGACCGGTGTGGCGCTGGCGGCGCACGCGGGCATCGATGGCTTGTTCTTCACTGGGTCGAGCCGCACGGGCAATAGCCTGCATCAGCAGTTCGCCGGTCGTCCGGACAAGATTCTGGCGCTGGAAATGGGGGGTAACAACCCGCTGGTGGTCGATCAGGTGGCCGATCTGGAGGCTGCGGTTTACACGATTATTCAGTCGGCCTTTATCTCGGCCGGGCAGCGTTGCACGTGTGCTCGCCGTTTGCTGGTGCCGCAAGGCGCCTGGGGCGACAGCCTGCTTGAGCGTTTGGTTGCGGTCAGTAAAGACATCGTCGTCGGCGCGTTTGATCAGCAGCCAGCGCCATTCATGGGGGCGGTGATTTCCCTTTCGGCCGCGCGTGATTTGCTGGCCGCGCAGACGCTGCTGATCGAGAACGGTGCCCAGGTACTGCTGAGAATGACCCAGCCGAATGCGACAGCTGCGTTGTTGACCCCCGGCATTATTGATGTGACCGCCGTGAGCGAACGCTCTGACGAAGAACTGTTCGGGCCGTTGTTGCAGGTGATTCGCTACGCCGACTTTGACGCGGCGATTGCCGAGGCCAACAACACCGCATTTGGTTTGGCGGCGGGCTTGCTGTCGGACTCCGAGGCGCGTTACCAGCAATTCTGGCTGCAAAGCCGGGCGGGTATTGTGAACTGGAACAAGCAACTGACGGGTGCAGCCAGCAGCGCGCCGTTTGGGGGCGTTGGGGCGTCGGGCAACCATCGCGCCAGTGCCTATTACGCGGCCGATTATTGCGCGTACCCGGTGGCATCGCTGGAAACCCCGACCCTGGCATTACCAGCGGCGCTGACCCCGGGCGTGCGCTTGTCCTGATGCGGACCTTGTAGCCGCCGCCGAAACTGCGATGGGGTGCGAAGCGGCCCTGCTTTTAAATAAAAAGCGAGGGGCCTTATCGCAGCCTTTGGCAGCCGCTACAGAATTTTGAGTCATGTCTATAACCACCGTTTTCCGGAGCCTCACCGATGAAATCCTTTGAAGTCAATTTTGACGGTCTAGTGGGGCCGACCCATAACTACGGCGGTTTGTCGTTTGGCAATGTCGCGTCCCAGAGCAACAGCCAGCAGGCTTCCAACCCCAAGGAAGCGGCGCTGCAAGGCCTGGAAAAAATGAAAGCGCTGATGGACATGGGGTTTGTCCAGGGCGTGTTGGCTCCGCAAGAACGTCCGGACGTCGGCGCATTGCGCAGCCTGGGCTTTGGCGGTACCGACGCGCAAGTGATTGAGCGCGCTGCCAAAGACGCCATGCCATTACTGGTTGCCAGTTGCTCGGCCTCCAGCATGTGGGTGGCCAACGCGGCCACGGTCAGCCCTAGTGCCGACACCGCGGATGGTCGTGTGCATTTCACTGCCGCCAACCTCAACTGTAAATTCCACCGCAGCATCGAGCACCCGACCACCAGCCGTGTGCTGGCGGCGATGTTTGCCGATCAGCAACACTTTGCGCACCACGCGGCATTGCCTGCCGTAGCCCAGTTCGGTGACGAAGGCGCGGCCAACCACACGCGTTTTTGCCGTGACTATGGCGAGGCCGGGGTTGAGTTTTTTGTGTACGGGCGCAGCGCGTTCGACAGCCGTTACCCGGCACCGCAAAAGTACCCGGCTCGCCAGACCCTTGAAGCCTCGCAAGCCGTCGCACGGCTGCACGGCCTAAGCGAGGAGGGCGTGGTGTTCGCCCAGCAAAACCCGTCGGTAATTGACCAGGGCGTGTTTCATAACGACGTGATCGCGGTCGGTAACGGTGAATTGTTGTTCCATCACCAGGATGCGTTTCTGAATACTGAAGCCATGCTCGACGAGTTGCGCCGCAAGCTGGCGGCACGTGGGGCGCAGTTCCAGTCCATCAGCGTGCCGCGTGACCAGGTGGCCGTAGACGATGCCGTGCGTTCTTACCTGTTCAACAGTCAGTTGCTCAGCCGTGCCGATGGTTCGATGCTGCTGATCGTGCCCGAAGAGTGCCGCGCGAACCCGCGTGTCTGGCAGTACCTGCAAGGCCTGACCAGCGCAGGCGGTCCGATTCGTGAGGTGAAGGTCTTTGATCTTAAGCAGAGCATGCAGAACGGCGGTGGCCCGGCGTGCCTGCGACTGCGCGTCGCGCTCAACGAAACTGAGCTGGCGGCGGTCAATCCGGGGGTTATCATGACCGCCCCGTTGTACGACACGTTGACCGGCTGGGTGAACAAGCACTACCGCGATGCCTTGCGCGAAAGCGACCTGGCAGACCCACAGTTGTTGCTTGAATGCCGGACGGCACTGGATGAACTGACGCAAATCCTTAAACTGGGCTCGGTTTACCCGTTTCAGATCAATTGATGTGCGCGCCGACTCTTTTAGGCGCGCCACCTGACTTTCCAATGAGAGCGAAATTATGAGCGATTCCCTGCAGCTGATCCTTGAAGACACTGATGGCACGCAACTGGAAACTTCCTGCACCCGCGTCGCAATCCTGTGGCAGGGCAAAGAGCTGTGGATTCAGCAAGACGGCCGTGGCCAGTTGTTGATCGGTGTTGACGTGGAAGAAGGCGATGCTGAATATGCCAACCTTCTGCTGCGTCCATTGGCGACTAACCTTGTTAGTCTGCAGCTGGAAATGGAGCCGGCTGACTTGAGTGACGAAGATGGCGAAAACGGTCACGTACACGGCCCAGACTGTAATCACTGATTAAGGAAGCTCTATGCTCGCTCTCGGCAAACTGCTTGAACTGACCTTGGCCGGACGTGAGCCGGCCGAGAAAACTCAACTGACTGTCGACGGCGTGCGGATGCGCTGGCTGGCTGAGGGCGCACTCGAGGTGCGTCCTCCCGAGGCGCACGACAGCGGCATGGATGTGCTGCTGTCGGCTGGCATCCACGGTAACGAGACTGCGCCGATCGAGTTGTTGGATCGCCTGTTGAACGCCATTGCTCGTGGCGACGTAAAGCCGCGAGCCCGAATTCTGTTTCTATTTGGCAACCCCGGCGCCATGCGCTCCGGCAAACGGTTTGTCGAAGAAGACCTCAACCGCCTGTTCAATGGCCGCCACGAAAGCAGCAGCGGGCCAGAAGCCTTGCGCGCTTGTGAACTTGAGCGTCTGGCGGAGACGTTTTTCAATAAGCCTGAGCGCACCCGCTTACATTACGACCTGCACACGGCCATTCGTGGTTCGAAAATCGAGCAGTTCGCCTTGTATCCCTATAAAGAAGGGCGTGAGCACTCCCGCTTGGAGCTTGCACGCCTGCGCGCTGCCGGGATGGAAGCGGTGTTGTTGCAGAACAAGCCTTCCATTGTGTTCAGTGCCTTCACCTACGATCGGTTGGGTGCCGAGGCCTTTACCCTTGAGCTGGGCAAGGCCCGGCCGTTTGGGGAAAACGCCGGGGTGAACGTCGAACGTCTGGAATTGCGCCTAAAGCAAATCATTGAAGGCACCGAGCCGCCACTGGAAGACGCTTCTCTGGAAGGTTTGCAGCTGTTTAAGGTGGCACGTGAAGTGATCAAGCACAGCGATGCGTTCCTGCTGCACTTGCCGGTTGATGTCGAGAACTTTTACGAGTTGTCCAAGGGGTACCTGCTGGCGCAGGACACGCCGAAAACCCGCTGGATTATCGAAGAGGAGGGCGCTCGAATCATCTTCCCGAACCCCAAGGTCAAGAATGGCCTGCGTGCGGGGATCATCATCGAGCCTGCAACCCTGTAGGCGCTGCCTGCGCAGCGGCCCTGTCTTTGAGCTGTAAACGAAGGCCCTTAGGGGCTTGTTGCAGCCTGCACCAGCGGCTTCACGTTATGTGCCCAACCTAAAACAGGCCCTTAAAAGGGCCTGTTTTGTTTTGCGGGCTAATTACATCGCGCGTTTTTGCTGGGTATCCAGGCGCTTGATAGCGCGGATTTTCTGCAAGGTATCAACGCATGTTTTCGCTGCTTCCTGACCTTTGTGCACGAAGTGATCAAAGAAGAACTTCTGATGCTCTTCGCCCGCGTGGAAGTGGTGCGGTGTGAGGCTGACCGAGAATACCGGGACTTCGGTTTCCAGTTGCACTTGCATCAGGCCGCTAACGACCGACTGGGCCACGAAATCATGGCGATAGATGCCGCCATCGACGACCAGTGCGGCGCCGACGATACCGGCATAACGCCCTGTTTTGGCCAGCAGTTTGGCGTGCAGCGGGATTTCAAAGGCACCGCCCACTTCAAAAAAGTCGATGTCACTTTCCTGATAGCCCTGCACCAGCATTTCGGCCAGAAACCCTTTACGGCTCTGATCGACGATCTCTTTGTGCCAGCTGGCCTGGATAAAAGCTACGCGTTCGTTGTGGTGAATGGTGGTGGGTTGCATGTTCTGACTCCTGTTTGTGTGAAAAACAGGGCATATGAATTGAATGGGATTTAAGGGTGCGCCCCAGAGGCTGGATACCGTGATCACGCGACGGTACATACCTGCCTGGTTGACGGCCCTTTGGCGCCAATCCCGTTCTCTCTTCATCCGGACTATGACCGTCGGCCTCGGAATCACACCGAGTCTGCTGACCTTGCCACTTCTTTCAGCTAGACGCTGTTGTCGGTGCCAAGCGCTCGCGGGCTATACGCATTGCGCGCAATTACCGCCGGTGGGGAGTTGCACCCCGCCCTGAGAACGTTACCACCCGTTTTTCGGGTGGCGGGCATTTTGTATCACATATGTTTCAAAGATGC
The DNA here is from genome assembly GCF_044762555.1 of Pseudomonas sp. NPDC096917. Classification (NCBI taxonomy): domain Bacteria; kingdom Pseudomonadati; phylum Pseudomonadota; class Gammaproteobacteria; order Pseudomonadales; family Pseudomonadaceae; genus Pseudomonas; species Pseudomonas sp. NPDC096917. Next base: position 210,270 of record NZ_JBIWEO010000007.1, read on the forward strand.
ATCGCTGCTTTTTGCTAATAGCCATCGTTTTTTCCGATGCCTGTATGCGGGTATTCTTGTCCGACAGGGAAATTTCCGATGAGTATCCCGAGGTGCTCATCTCACATGGCTGAGGATTTTTACATGACGGTTATTGATCTGCGCAGTGACACCGTGACCCAACCCAGTGCCGGAATGCGTGAGGCCATGGCGAGTGCTGCATTGGGGGACGATGTCTATGGTGAAGATCCTTCGGTGAACAAGCTGGAGTCCGAGATGGCCTTGCGTCTGGGCTTTACCAAGGCGCTGTTTGTGCCCACCGGCACCATGAGCAATCTGCTGGCGTTGATGGCGCATTGCGCACGCGGCGATGAATACATCGTCGGGCAGAAGGCGCACACCTATATGTACGAAGGCGGCGGGGCGGCGGTGCTGGGGTCTATTCAGCCGCAGCCGCTGGACGTGCAGGCCGATGGCAGTCTGGATCTGCAACAGGTCGCTGCCGCGATCAAGCCTGACGACTTTCACTTTGCCCGCACCCGCTTGCTGGCGTTGGAAAACACCATGCAGGGCAAGGTTTTGCCACCGGAGTACCTGGCCGCCGCCAGTCGACTGACCCGCGAACATGGTCTGGCGTTGCACCTTGATGGTGCCCGGCTGTACAACGCGGCGGTCAACCTGGGGGTCGATGCAGGCGACATTACTCGGCATTTCGACTCGGTCTCGGTGTGCCTGTCCAAAGGCCTGGGTGCTCCCGTGGGCTCGGTGCTGTGCGGCACCGCGGACCTGATCGGCAAGGCCCGGCGCTTGCGCAAAATGCTCGGTGGCGGCATGCGTCAGGCGGGGCAACTGGCAGCGGCAGGCCTGTACGCGCTAGACAACCAGGTCGAGCGTCTGGCCGATGACCATGCCAATGCCCAGTTACTGGCTGAAGGCCTGCGTGCTGCAGGCTATGAGGTTGAGCCGGTGCAGACCAACATGGTATATGCGCAGGTCAACGGCGAGGCTGAGGCGCTCAAACACTTTGCACAAGAGCGCGGGATCAAGATCAGTGCTGCACCGCGCTTGCGTCTGGTGACTCACATGGACGTCAGTCGCAGCCAGATCGAGCAAACCATCGAGGTTTTCAGCGCCTTTTCCCATCAATAAGCTGGCAATCCGTCCAATTGCTTGTCGCTATCGTATAAACACGCTGTACCCGAGGCGAAGGGCCGATATAATGCGGCCCTTTGCGAGTCGCACTGTCGATTGACGTGATTTACTTGCCTCTGGCCGCAGCCTCCGTGGAAGAACCTATGAAAAGCGCAGAAATCCGTGAAGCCTTCCTTCGCTTCTTCGAGGAGCAAGGTCACACCCGTGTCCCTTCCAGCTCCTTGGTCCCGAATAACGACCCGACCCTGCTGTTCACTAACGCGGGGATGAACCAGTTCAAGGACTGCTTCCTGGGCCAAGAAAAACGTGCTTACACTCGAGCGACCAGCAGCCAGAAGTGCGTGCGAGCCGGTGGTAAGAACAGCGACCTGGAAAACGTCGGTTACACCGCTCGTCACCACACCTTCTTTGAAATGCTCGGCAACTTCAGCTTTGGCGATTATTTCAAGAAAGACGCGATCAACTTCGCCTGGACCTTCCTGACCGGCGTTTTGAAGCTGCCCAAAGACAAACTCTGGGTCACGGTTTACGCCAGCGATGACGAAGCCTATGACATCTGGACCCAACAAGTGGGCGTGCCTGCCGAACGCATGATCCGCATTGGCGACAACAAAGGTGCTCCGTACGCGTCGGACAACTTCTGGACCATGGGTGATACCGGCCCGTGCGGCCCGTGCACCGAGATTTTCTATGATCACGGTCCGGACATCTGGGGCGGCCCGCCGGGTTCGCCAGATGAGGACGGTGACCGTTACATCGAAATCTGGAACAACGTATTCATGCAGTTCAACCGCACCGCCGATGGCGTGTTGCATCCGTTGCCAGCGCCCTCGGTAGACACCGGCATGGGCCTGGAGCGGATCAGTGCGGTGATGCAGCACGTTAACTCCAACTACGACATCGACCTGTTCCAGAGCCTGTTGGCCGCCGCCGCCCAAGCCATTGGCTGCAATAACGAAGGCCAGGCATCGCTCAAAGTCGTGGCTGACCACATTCGTTCGTGCAGCTTCCTGATTGCTGATGGCGTATTGCCTTCCAACGAAGGCCGTGGCTATGTGCTGCGCCGCATCATTCGTCGCGCCTGCCGTCACGGCAACAAGCTGGGCGCTACCGGTAACTTCTTCTATAAGATCGTCGCGGCGCTGGTGGCCGAGATGGGCGCGAGCTTCCCGGAACTGGTGCGCGAGCAAGCCAACATTGAGCGTGTACTCAAGGCCGAAGAAGAGCAGTTCTCCAAGACCCTGGAGCAGGGCCTGAAAATCCTCGAACAGGATCTTGCTGATCTCAAAGGCACTGTGGTGCCGGGCGACGTCGTGTTCAAACTGTATGACACGTACGGTTTTCCGATGGACCTGACCGCCGACATCGCCCGCGAGCGCAACCTGACCGTGGACGAAGAAGGTTTCGAGCGCGAGATGGAAGCTCAGCGTGTGCGCGCACGTTCGGCCAGCTCATTCGGCCTGGACTACAACACGCTGGTTAAAGTTGACGTGCCAACCGAGTTCGTCGGCTACAACGCGACCCACAGCTCGGCCAAAGTGATTGCCCTCTATAAAGAAGGCCAGTCCGTTGCGACCCTGAATGAAGGTGACGAGGGTGTGGTCGTTCTTGACCAGACGCCTTTCTATGCAGAATCGGGTGGTCAGGTCGGTGATTGCGGTTACCTGCAAGCTGGCGCAGCGCGCTTTGACGTGCGCGACACCACCAAAACCGGCGGTGCGTTCCTGCACCACGGTGTGGTGGCTGCGGGTGGCCTCAAAGTCGGTGAAACCGTTCAGGCTCAGGTAGATGGCGATGTGCGTCATGCCACCTCGCTGAATCACTCGGCGACTCACTTGCTGCACGCTGCCTTGCGCCAGGTGCTGGGTGAGCACGTTCAGCAGAAGGGGTCTTTGGTCGACAGTCAGCGCATGCGCTTCGACTTCAGCCACTTCGAAGCCATCAAGCCTGAGCAGATCAAGGCGCTGGAAGACATCGTCAACACCGAGATTCGCAAGAACACCCCGGTCGAGACCGAAGAAACCGATATCGAAACCGCCAAGCAAAAAGGCGCCATGGCGCTGTTTGGCGAGAAGTACGGCGATAACGTGCGCGTGCTGAGCATGGGCGGCGATTTCTCGGTGGAGCTGTGTGGCGGTATCCACGCCAAGCGCACCGGTGACATCGGCCTGATGAAAATCACCAGCGAAGGCGGTGTGGCGTCGGGTATTCGTCGTATTGAAGCGGTCACGGGCGCAGCTGCGCTGGCTTACTTGAATGCCGCCGAAGAGCAGCTCAAGGAAGCCGCGAGCCTGGTCAAGGGTTCGCGTGACAACCTGGTCGACAAGCTGTCGGCTGTGCTGGAACGTAACCGCCAGCTGGAAAAACAACTGGAGCAATTGCAGGCCAAGGCCGCAAGCGCTGCGGGCGATGATCTGTCATCGTCGGCAGTGGATATAAACGGCGTGAAAGTGTTGGCCGCTCGCCTGGACGGTCAAGATGGCAAGGCGCTATTGGCGTTGGTAGATCAGCTGAAGAACAAGCTCGGCCGCGCGGTGATCCTGCTCGGCAGTGTTCATGAAGATAAGGTCGTACTGGTTGCAGGCGTAACCAAAGACCTGACTGGCCAACTCAAAGCCGGTGATTTGATGAAGCAGGCCGCTGCGGCAGTGGGCGGGAAGGGCGGTGGTCGTCCGGACATGGCGCAAGGCGGTGGTGTTGACGCTGCGGCTCTGGACGCTGCGTTGGCCCTGACTGTGCCTTTTGTCGAACAGGGTATCTGAGGTCCAGTACGCGCGGTCGTCTAGTGGCCGCGCGTCGTTTGAATGATAAATGGGCGCCCTTTATGGGCTGAGGCTGCTTTGAAATGGCTTTGATCGTACAGAAATTCGGAGGCACCTCGGTCGGCACTGTCGAAAGAATCGAGCAGGTCGCCGATAAAGTTAAGAAGTTCCGTGAAGCTGGCCACGACTTGGTGATTGTGCTGTCTGCGATGAGCGGTGAGACCAATCGTTTGATTGAGCTGGCTAAACAGATCAGCGATCAGCCGTTGCCCCGTGAACTGGATGTGATTGTGTCCACCGGCGAGCAGGTGACGATCGGCCTGCTGTCGATGGCGCTGAACAAGCGCGGCGTGCCCGCGGTGTCCTACACCGGCAGCCAGGTGCGCATTTTGACCGACAGTTCGCACACCAAAGCCCGCATCCTGAAAATTGATGACCAGAAGATTCGCGCCGACCTCAAGGCCGGTCGCGTGGTTGTGGTTGCAGGTTTCCAGGGCGTGGATGAAGGCGGCAATATCACCACCCTGGGCCGTGGCGGCTCGGACACGACCGGCGTGGCGCTGGCAGCAGCCTTGAAGGCTGATGAATGCCAGATCTATACCGATGTTGATGGCGTCTACACCACTGACCCACGGGTTGTGGCGAAGGCTCAGCGTCTGGAAAAGATCACCTTCGAAGAAATGCTGGAAATGGCCAGCCTGGGTTCCAAGGTGTTGCAGATCCGCGCTGTCGAGTTCGCAGGCAAGTACAACGTTCCGCTGCGCGTATTGCACAGCTTCAAAGAGGGTCCGGGTACCCTCATTACTATTGATGAAGAGGAATCCATGGAACAGCCGATCATTTCTGGCATCGCTTTCAACCGCGACGAAGCCAAGCTGACCATCCGTGGCGTGCCAGACACCCCGGGCGTGGCGTTCAAGATCCTGGGCCCGATCAGTGCGGCCAACATTGAAGTCGACATGATCGTGCAGAACGTTGCGCACGATAACACCACCGACTTCACCTTCACGGTACACCGCAACGACTACCAGGCTGCTTATCAGGTTCTGGAAAATACCTCGCGTGAGATCGGTGCGCGTGAAGTGGTCGGCGATACCAACATTGCCAAGGTGTCGATTGTCGGCGTGGGCATGCGCTCTCATGCGGGTGTTGCCAGCCGCATGTTCGAATCGCTGGCCAAAGAGAACATCAATATCCTGATGATCTCGACCTCTGAGATCAAAGTCTCGGTAGTGATTGAAGAGAAGTACCTTGAGCTGGCTGTGCGTTCCCTGCACACCGCTTTTGAATTGGATGCACCTGCCCGACAGGGTGAGTAAAGCTTTGCCCAGAGGGCGCGGTTGATCCGCGCCCTTTGTTTTTTGATTGGTGTGACCGAAAACTTTAACTTTTGTCATGTTGGTCAATACTAAGGGCGCAAGGTCGATTTAGCTGATTAGCTAGTAGGCCAAAGCCCTTTTTTTTTGCAGACTGTTGTTCCTGAAATGAAAGCGTGAGGAGAAACGTATGCTGATTCTGACTCGCCGGTGCGCAGAAAGCCTGATCATAGGCGACGGTGAAATTACTGTGACCGTGCTAGGCGTCAAAGGAAACCAAGTGCGAATTGGTGTGAATGCGCCCAAGGAAGTGGCTGTTCATCGGGAGGAAATCTACCTGCGGATCAAGAAGGAAAAGGATGAAGAACCAAGTCTTTAATTTTATTTAAGTTTTTAGTTGCATACGGGGAAAAGGCTGGTTATTATACGCCCCGTGTTGCGGAGAGGTGGCCGAGTGGCCGAAGGCGCTCCCCTGCTAAGGGAGTACATCTCAAAAGGGTGTCGGGGGTTCGAATCCCCCCTTCTCCGCCATTATTCATGTAGCACGTTCGAATCTAGCCATTTCAGTAAGTTGTTGAATTTATTGAAAAAAACACTTGGCAGAGAGATTCAACGGTCTATAATACGCAGCTTCAAATGCACTCGTAGCTCAGCTGGATAGAGTACTCGGCTACGAACCGAGCGGTCACAGGTTCGAATCCTGTCGAGTGCACCATTTAAGAGTTAGTTGCTTCGGTAGTTAACTTTGCTTCAACCAGCGGTGGTCTGGT
>NZ_JBIWEO010000007.1:216345-265082 GCF_044762555.1 Pseudomonas sp. NPDC096917
GGTCTAACAAACACAACTTGCACTCGTAGCTCAGCTGGATAGAGTACTCGGCTACGAACCGAGCGGTCACAGGTTCGAATCCTGTCGAGTGCACCATTTAAGGGTTAGTTGCTTCGGTAGTTAACTTTGCTTCAACCAGGGTGGTCTGGTCTAACAAACACAACTTGCACTCGTAGCTCAGCTGGATAGAGTACTCGGCTACGAACCGAGCGGTCACAGGTTCGAATCCTGTCGAGTGCACCAAACACCAAAAAGCCCGCATTTTATGCGGGCTTTTTGCTGTCTGCGATTTGAGTCGCTTGAGTTGCGCAGGCGAACAGCAACGTTTTGTCATGTGCCGGACTTATCACCTGTTTATCTTGAGTTCTACCCAGCCACTGCGCTCAGGAATTTACTGGGTGGGGTGAGGTCTAGTGTTGGAGCTGTCGAAGGCTGTGATCTTTTGATCTTGCGTAAAAACCCAATTTGGCAGCTCCCTCAGGAGAAAGTGAGAGCGCAGTGATTCTCCATAAAGGTGTGCTCTCTTAAGGTCATCAAGCGTCGCAGATTCATCGTCACTCGCAAACGTTGGCGCAGGCTCGTAAGCGTTTGTAATGCCCCAAGATTTATAGCGTCATTAATTTTTAAGCCGTGTATGATGCGCCCGTCAGCCCCGCCGGGGCTTGTGGAAACCCTCCATGGACTTACCCAGTAGTAGCTCAGCATCCCGCTTTTCCAATCATGAATTGACTGATTGATCCTTCCGGCGTGCCCTGCTGCTGGGAGTGGAGTTCGCCTATGACCGAAGTTGAAGTAAAGAAAACGCAAGACAGCCTGCAAAGCCGCCTCGCTCAAGTTATTGAGCTGCTTAATCGCCAGCGTGTGGTCGAAGACCTGACTCATCGTCAGGAAGGCCATCACCAGGACCGGGTCGAGAGCCTGGTTCACCGCCAAAATCTTGTTGATCTGCAGCGCAAGCTCGAAGACCTGCACTCTGCAGACGTTGCCTACATCCTGGAAGCATTGCCGCTGGACGACCGCTTGACGGTTTGGCAGTTGGTCAAAGCTGATCGTGATGGCGACATCCTGCTGGAAGTGTCTGACTCCGTGCGTGAAACCCTGATCGCCGACATGGACGATCACGAACTCCTGGCTGCAGCCAAGGAGATGGATGCCGACGAACTTGCTGACCTGGCCCCTGAGCTGCCGCGAGACGTCATCCACGAACTGATGGAGACCCTTGATGGCCAGCAGCGTGAGCGCGTTCGCTCCGCGTTGTCCTATAACGAGGATCAGGTCGGCGCACTGATGGACTTTGAGATGGTGACGATCCGCGAGGATGTCAGCCTCGAAGTGGTCTTGCGTTACCTGCGTCGTCTCAAAGAATTGCCCGGGCATACTGACAAACTGTTTGTGGTCGATTATGACGGCGTGCTCAAGGGCGTGCTGCCGATCAAGCGTTTGCTGGTCAACGATCCTGAAAAACAAGTTGCTGATGTTATGGCCAGCGATCCGGTGAGTTTCCACCCGGACGAAGACGCCTACGATGCGGCTCAGGCATTTGAGCGTTATGACTTGATCTCGGCGCCGGTGGTTGACAAGAATGGCAAGTTGATCGGTCGTTTGACCATCGACGAAATGGTCGACCTGATTCGTGAGGAAAGCGAAAGCGAAGTCCTCAACATGGCCGGTCTGCGCGAAGAGGAAGACATCTTTGCCTCGGTCTGGAAATCCCTGCGTAACCGTTGGGCCTGGCTGGCAGTCAACCTGGTCACGGCGTTCATTGCTTCGCGGGTTATCGGCCTGTTTGAAGGTTCGATTGAAAAACTGGTAGCCCTGGCGGCACTGATGCCCATTGTGGCCGGGATTGGCGGCAACTCCGGCAATCAGACCATCACCATGATTGTGCGCGCCATGGCGCTGGACCAAGTCAACACCGGAAGTACTTCGCGCCTTATGCGCAAAGAGCTGGCCGTTGCCTTGATCAACGGTTTGGTGTGGGGTGGGGTCATCGGTATCGTCGCTTACCTGCTGTATGGCAGTTGGTCGCTGGGGGTGGTGATGACCGCCGCCATGACGCTTAACTTGCTGCTGGCCGCGCTGATGGGGGTTTTGATCCCCATGACCCTGGCCCGCATGGGGCGCGACCCGGCCATGGGGGCGAGTGTGATGATCACCGCCATGACCGATAGTGGTGGGTTCTTCATCTTCCTTGGTCTGGCAACGATCTTCCTGCTTTGACCGCAAGCGGCCTGACCGGACATCTGTCTGATCAGGCCGTTTTTGCATCAGCGCACCGGGCGCCTGAAAAGCGCCCATAAAAAAAGCCAGCGCAGTGCTGGCTTTTTCATTGCCTGAGTTAACTCAAGAGGCGTCGGATTTTACTTCAACATCGTGAGCAATCAGAGAAACTAGGGCGTTTTGTTGGCGGTGTGAGAGTTGGCGGAAGCGTTGCAGTAACTCGCGTTCGTTCAGAGACAGCTCGGGGCTGTCCATGCGCATGGTGAGTTCCTCACCCAGTGCGCCTTCTTGTATAAGGCTTTGCTCCAGTCGAGCAATGATTTCTGAGTTCATGCTGCGGTGGTGATTGCGAGCCACTTCGGCAATGCGTTCACGCATTCCGTCTGGCAGGCGTACGACGAACTTGTCAGCCGTACGGCTTGAGTAAATTGCCTGTTTCAATGGGCGCATTATAGTCAACCGGTTAGTTCAGGGGAGCGGTTCTTGGAAATTGGCCGCAAGATGTGGTTTAAGACCAGCCTTATGACCAAATGTTCAACCTGAATTGCGAAGAGGCGCGCATCATGCCTCAAATCTGCCACTTCCCTGGCGTCAATTCTGTGACAAATATTGAACCTGATAAAGGCTATACGCCAGTATCGATTGTCAAAAATCTTCATTTGCCTGCGTAGTTTACAGGCTATCTACTCTTCGAGAAGGAACGGTTATGTGTAAAGGCCACTATTGAGTGCCTTTAATGCTTATTAGCAGACCCGTTTTTGATGCCAGCCCTTGCGGTGAGTTCTTTTTTTGCATTCCGGGAGATCCACAGAGTGCCAGGCAAGTTGATCTATTTGATGGGGCCTTCAGGCTCAGGCAAAGACAGCCTGATCGAAGCGGTGCGCCCTTATCTGGCGGGCCGCAGGTGTGAGGTCATACGCCGAGTCATCACCCGCTCTGCCGAAGCGGTGGGCGAAGACGCTATTGGCGTGTCCCACGAGGCCTTTGAGTTGCTCAAGGCCCAAGGTGCCTTTGCCCTGGACTGGCAAGCTAACGGCCTGGAATACGGCATTTGCGTGCAGTTGGATGATTGGCTCAATGCCGGGCGCAACGTGCTGGTCAACGGCTCAAGAGGGCACCTGAAGCAGGCGCGTGAGCGTTACCCTGATTTGCTGGCGATCATGCTGCGGGTTGATACCCCGGTATTGCAGCAACGCTTGCAGGCGCGTGGGCGAGAGGCCCCGGATGAGATCAACGCCAGGCTTGCGCGCAATGAACTGTTTCTTGATTCGGTCGACGCGCTACGCGCAGAAGGCGTGCACGTGCTCGATAACTCGGCGGCATTGGCGGTAGGGGTTCAAGGTTTGTTGGCGCTTATCGATGCAGGTATCGGCACCGATGGTGCGGCCTCAGCGTAACTGCGGGTCAAACTTGATCCGGCGGCCGAGCACCCAGGCAATCAGGCCGACGATGAATAACACCGCAGCTGCAACCAACGGTGCATGACCCAATTGGCCTTGGGTGAAGACACCAAGGGCCAGGCTCAATAGCGCCATTATCAGCAAACCAACAGCTATTTTGGGCATGGAATTCAGACTCTCTTTAAAAGGCCCAGTGATCGTTCTGAGAGCTATCGCTGGGAGTGGCATTGCGCTTGGCCGCAGCTACGCTGCTGGCGCGCGTCATGACTGCCAACTGTGGCAGTGGCTTATGGGGTTTGGCGTACGTGCTCGCCACCTCAACGCTCTGCTGGGCGGCCACAGGTTCGGATTGAAAGTGAAAACCCGCCAAAACAGCCAGGGCGAGAGCATTCAACAGTAAAAGTGTGCTGTTCATCGCAGTCGTCCCTGTTGAGTGTGTTAGATACCCTAAATAGAGCATGCATCGTGCCAGTTCTTATAAAGAGAAAAAACCTTTATAAACAATAGGTTGTAGTGTTTTGGTGACGGGTTTTTATTGCAAATTGCAATGCTGGCTATTTGGGGAAGTGCAAAATGCACGATGCTGAAAAATCCAGGCGGGGAGGGCCGTGAATAACCCTGCAGAGGCTGGCGCAGGCTGCGATCTTTTCATGCTTAAGAGGTCGCAGCCTGGGGCAAAAGAAGCGCTTATCGTACAAATTTCGCCGCCCAGCCGCTTATCGCCTTGGGCCGTGGCGTGGCATACGTACGCACCTTGGACGTCGATAACCCCAGCCGCACCAGCGACTCAGCGATGGTCACTGCTGCGCTGACGCCATCAATCACCGCCAGTTCGGCCTGACGCACACAGCATCGCCTGAATCACTGGCAAGCCAGGCTCCCACAGAGAACCCGTTCACGCTGGATCAAAGCGTTAAGCGCTAACCTGTAGCGCTTGCCCTGACACGTAAAAAGCCCACGGACGACATGACAAACAAAGGCGTGCCCGTTACCATGCACGCCGTCATCTGCGTCACACCGCCAGCGTGTGGCGTACACAATTTGTCTCAGTAGCTCAATTGGATAGAGCATCCCCCTCCTAAGGGGAAGGTTGCAGGTTCGAACCCCGCCTGGGACACCATTTTTCACGGCTGAGCGCCCACCGATCTTGTGGTCGCTTATCTTCTGCCTCCATGACTGTGGGTTGAATCCGAACACGAAAGTGGTTTGGATGTGTGTTTTGACATCCTTCACGCTCAGATCATCTCCCTAGCCAACGGCCAGAACTGCGCCTGCAGCTAGCATCTGTGTGCTTGGCTCCTGCCTCTATTTCACGCGGTACACGCTCCCTGCAGAGCTGTCACGTTTACCTTGGAATGGTCGAGCCCTGCCGCATGCCGGGCCACTCGCCAGGCAAACACAATTGCCGGGCCCAGGGTTGTGCCCGGGCCAGGGTAAGTGCCGCGGAAAATCGAGGCCAGGTCATTCCCGCAGGCATACAGTCCTTCTATCACCTGGCCCCGGGTGTCCAGCACCTGGCCGTCGGCGTTGCCGTTCAAGCCGGCGCTGCAGGCAAGGTCGGCCGGTTGCACCGTCACTGCGTAGTAGGGGCCTTTACCCAGTGGGCGCACGCACGGGTTGGGTTTTTGCTGTGGATCGCCGTTGTGGCGGTTCATGGGGCTGTTGCCACGCCTAAACACGGGGTCTTCTCCTCGTGCAGCGGCGACGTTGTAGGTGCTGACCGTGTTCGTAAGGCCCTCGGCATCAACCTTGAGCTTGCCGGCAAGTTCGGCGAGGGTGCGGCCTTTAATCAGGTAGCCAGACTTCACGAAGCGGGCGATATGGATGGCGCTGCGTTGCGGCATCACCAGACCCAGGCCGTAGCGGCGCACGAAGTCTTCGTCGCAGATCAGGTGGGAAGTGGGGCTGCCATCGGCAAGCATGCCCATCACGAAGTCGTGGTAGGAGTCTGACTCGTTGACGAAGCGCAGGCCCCGGCCATTCACCGCGATGAGCCCGGGTTTGGCGCGGTCTAGCAGGATGTGTGGCCAGACGGCCTGGTAGCCATCTTTGGCTGTGCGGATCGAACAGGGCATCCATAGACCAGGGCTGTCGTGGCCGTTGTCGAGTTGGGCGTTGATCTTGAGCGCGCGGTCGATGCCGTCGCCGGTATGGGTCGTGGGCGCCAGTGAAAGGGGCTGGGCTGGCGCTGGAAATAGTTGCTTGCGCAAGGTCGGGTGGCGGGTCACTCCACCGGTGGCCAACACGACGCCCCGGCGGGCGCGGATACGCTGGAGCTGACCATTGTGCAGCACCACGGCGCCCTGTACCTGACCGTTTTCAAGGATCAATTCGTGCAGGGGGGTTTCAAAACGAATGGCCACGTTGCGTTGGCGCAGGCTATAGAACAACCGGGCGACCAAGGCGTTACCCATGACGAGGTTTGTGCCTCGCGGGTAGCTCAGGCGGTCGATGCAATAGCGGCCGACTACGCTCAGGGTGCGGGTCAGGTTGTTCAACGAGGTGAATGGCGCGAGCAGCGCATCCAGGTCGGCGCGCGGCACCATCATGCCGCCCAGCCCCATGAATTCCTGGCGGGGTGGCCGTACACGGGCGAAGTCTTTGCCCAGTAGTCTGCCGTCGAACGCGAGCGGTGCCAGAGCCCGCCCCCCGAACGCTGCGCCTGGGCCGCTGACGTAGTCGGGGTGGGCGGCGGCGGCCACGAATTTCACTTCGCTGATACGCTCCAATTCATCAATTGCCAGGGGGCCGCTGGCCAGAAAGGCTTCGCGCAAGGCTTCGCCACCGCGTTCACCGACCACCGCCTTGAGGAAGGTGGCGGCATCCTCCACGGTGTCCGGCACCCCGGCGCGCCGGCTCTGGGTGGTGCCGGGCACCCAGGTGGTACCGCCCGAGGTCGCACTGATGCCGCCCACGACCGCGGTTTTTTCACACAGCAATACGTTCAGTCCGTGGTGGTTAGCCATCAAAGCGGTCGTCATGCCTGCGGTGCCTGCGCCGAACACCAATAGATCGACTTCCTGGTCCCAGTGCAATGGGGTGTGGTTAAGGGTGTTCTTCATGATCTCTCCTCAATGTTCAGGGCGAAGGTGTTGGCAGCACATGGCATGCTGGGTTTATCGAGGGTTCAGGCCAGTGGTCTCGGCGCGTGGTTATTCTTAAACGGTGGCGCCAGGGCCCAAGTTGATACCGCCGGCTGCGCCGCAGCCCATGACCAGAACATCGCACTCCACCTTGGCGTACAGGGCAGTGTCGGCCTGCATTCAGTAATTTCTCGTGTGGTGGGTTCAAACATGCGATGAAGATTTACAGCGGTTCAATGACTGCCTTGGCGGCGGCCAATGCCTGCCGTGCCCACGTCTCCACTCCCACTTGCGCAACCCTGGCGTGATGTGGAATTTCGACACTGACTGCCACCTGCGCCGCAAGGTTGCGCCAGATCTTCGCCAGGTCGATGTCACCTTCCCCAGGCAGCAGGCGTTCGCAGCGAGCCGCGTGGATCAGCCCTTCACGGGTGCCCGGTCGAAGCGCCGGGCCATCGCATATTTGTGCGTAATGCAGCCACTGCGCGGGGATTCGTTGCAGATCCTCGAAGCGGCTGTCGGAACGATCAAAGTGCAAGGCATCGACCAGAATACCTGCGTTGGCGCGGTCGGCTTGTTCAACAATATGCAGTGCACTGGCCAGATCGTTGACGGCTGTCCAGGGCATGAATTCCAGGTCTGCTGAAAGGCCGAAGGGCTGCATGGCATCGCATAGCTGAGCGTAGTGCTCAATCAGCCGGCTTTGCTCTGGATCGTCGCCGGCTACCAGTACAGCCTTGGCCCCGAGCTTGGCCCCGACCTCGAAGAAAGACAGGTAACGGTTCACATCGAAGTGCGCATCGAGTCGAATCAACTCCAGATCGAATATCTTTACGCCGGTGTCGTTCATCCGCGCGATCGTTTCACGCAGCATGGGTTTGTCATCCATCAATGAGTAGGCCACCGCTCCTGGAGCCACCGGCAACAGGCGCACGCCTGCCTGGTCATAACCCGTGCGGGCAGCCAGCTCGATCATTTCGGGGGGGGTCAGATCGAGAGCGGTCAGTTGGGCAATGGAATAGCTGGCGTGCATGGCATGTCTCCATAAAGGGCTTGAAAGCGCACAGGGTTTAATTGGCTGCAGTGAGAATCGCCGACGTTTTGCGCTTGCGGCCTTTGATCCACAGCGCTGTGGCGCCGATCAGGGAAGGGATCGCGAGGAACACAAAGACCTGACTGAAATTCCACTGGGCCGCGAGCATGAGCGCGCCGAGGCCGGCGCCGCTGATAGCGCCCAAGCGCCCGATACCGGTCGCCCAGCACACCCCGGTGGCGCGGATTTGGGTTGGGTAGAATGCAGCGGCCAGCGCGTAGCCACCGACGTTGACGCCATTGAGGAAGTAGCCCAATAGCAGAATCAACGGGCAGAGGACTTGCATCGTCGGCTGCTGCAGGGCGATCAGCACCGCGCACGCGCCACCGCCAAACACCGTCAGGCCGACTACCGTGTGGTGGTCCCAGCGGTCCATCTTCATACCGACGGTGAAGTTGCCCAACATTCCGCCGATCTGCAGCAATGAACCCAGTAGTGCTGCCTCGCCCATGCTCAGCCCGGCATCGCGGCTCAGTAAAGGTAACCAGCTTGATAATAGGTACATGGTCAGCAGGCCCATGAACAGGGTGATCCAGATCATGCAGGTGCCAAGGCTGTAGCCGGATGCGAACAGTGCGCTGACCTTGCCTGTTTCCTTGACCGACGCTTCGCTGCTATGAAATCGGGTATGGATGTTGGCCAGGCCGGGGGCCACTTTGTTTATTTCCTTGATCAGGCGTTCTTTCAAAGCGCTGTTCTGTGCCAGAAAGCGGATGGATTCCGGAAGACTGAGCAGCAGCAGCAGGGCAAACGCGATGGGGAGAACGCCGCCGACCACCAACACCGATCGCCAGCCAAAATGCTCAATCAGCCATTCACTCCCCAGGCCACCCAAGGCTGCGCCAAATGCGAAGCCGCAGTAGATGAACGAGACCATATGAGAGCGATAACGCTTGGGCGCAAATTCGGAGATCAGGGTCGCGGTATTCGGCATGGATGCCCCCAGGCCGACCCCGGTCAGAAACCGCAGCACGGTGAGGCTGACAATCCCGGTGGACCAGGCTGAAGCCAGGCTCCAGAAACCGAAGAGCAGCACCGAGCCGATGATCACTGGTCTGCGGCCAAAACGATCAGCCAGCGGACCCGCAGTCAATGAACCGAAAGCAAGCCCGAGCAGGCCGCTCATCATCACCGGTCCAAGGTCCTGTCGCAGCAAACCCCAGTCATCAACCAGCGCGGGTGCGATGAAACCGATCGACGTTGTGTCGAAGCCATCAAAGACCAGCACCAAAAAGCCCAAGAACAGCACCACCCATTGCCTGGCGCTCATCTTTCTAGAGTCCATGAAGGTGCTGACATCGAGGGTTGAAGAGTTCGACATAGATGACTCCTGCTTTTTTTATTTTTTTATCAAAGCGCCTTTCTTTGCATGGCATTTTTTCTGAGGGTGCCAAAAGCAATTCGAGGGGTGTGGGGCTGATACTATCATTATTGGAATACCATTCCACAAACAAAAGTTATTCCATGTCGTTTTTTGTCCAGCCGCAATTCTGCGCAGTGCCAAAGCGCTCGGCATTAAGGTTTCATTTGAGGATGCGGCCAGGTCGCACGACAGGCCGCCTACAGCAGGAGGGTCCGATCAGTCGTTCTGTTCGCTGATTCGGGAGGTCATCATCGACAGCTTGGGAAGACTGTCCAGACTGATTGCGGTAATTTCTTCAGCGGCCTCCAGTAACGCCTCTTTTAAGGTCTGCATGCGCTCAGGGGTTAGGCGAACGCTTGGACCGGCAATACTGATAACACCGATAACGTGCTGCTGCGAATCGCGGATGGCAGCCGCCATCGCCGCCGCGCCTATTTCAAAACTTTCATCGACGCAGGCATAACGTTGATCACGTGCGAGCTGTAGATGGTTAAGCAACTGTTCGATGGTAGTCGCCGCGTTGGGTCCGTATTCACCGGGTTTGGCCAGGCCTTGGCGGTACACCAGTTCGAGTGCGCGTTCGTTACTCAGGCAACTTAGCCAGGCAAGTCCCGACGCTGTGCAGCAGAGTTTGGCTTCGGCCCCTGCATCAGGGTCGTAGCGCAACCCGGAGCGCGTGCCTTGTGCTTTGGAAATCCATACCAAATTATCGCCATCTACGATGCTCAAGCGCACAAGTTCGCCGGACAGGCGAGCGAGGCGATCAAGTATCGGTTTGGAGAGGTCGACCATATCGCTCTGTGACAAATGCTTCAGTGCAAGCGAGACGACCTTGAGGGCGAGCACATAATTGCCGTGCTGATGGTCTTGGCGCACAAAACCCTGTTCGACCAGGCAATTAAGCATGCGGTGAGTAGCGCTCGGCGGAATATCCAAGGCTTCAGCGACTTGCTGAAGGGCCAGCCCGGTGCTTTTTCCGGCCAACAGCTCAATAGCGTGCAGGCCGCGTTCCAGCGCATTACTCATAGTTATTCCTTGGCGTGTGAGAGATGAGCTCCCGACGAAAATACATTGGAATACTATTCCAATCGTTATGAGGCTGTAAACGAAGGGGGTGCCTGAGTTTACAGCCATGGGTTGCAGGCGCTCAGGACTCATTACCAAAGAGAAAACCAGCCAACCCTGCAGTCGGCTCAGCGGGCCGCGCAAAAGAGGATGAGCACGCTAATGTGGTGACCCGGCGATGGGGACTCAGATCCCGAAAAATGTCTTGTAGCAACCTAATTGCTCATTGAGCATGTAGCTTCCTGGATGCACAGGGTGGCCGGCAGCTTGTGCCTCACGTAGCAAGCGCGTCTCGACGGGTTGCATGATGATATCTGCCACCCGTGTTCCGGCAGACAGGTTGTCGAGATCAATAGGCAGTGGATCTTCATCCGAGAGCCCTAGCGGCGTGGCGTTGACGGCGAGGTCGACTGACCTCAGATGCGCTGGCTGAGCAACCTCGCATCGCCCCGGCCAATGTTGATCCAGCCTGGCAATCAGTTCCAGGGCTTTGACCGTATCCGGTTCTTGCAGATACAACCGGTCTATTCCTGCTTGCAGCAATGCTGCAGCTATCGAGCTGCCCGCACCACCGCCTCCGGCCATCAAGACACGCTTGCCCGGCAGTTCGTACCCCTTGCGCTGCAGGCCCAAGACAAAGCCTGTGCCATCGAAGTTATCAGCCTCCCACACGCCGTGTTCGTTGCGCCGCAACGCGTTGGTGCTGCCAGAGACCTTAACGGCGAGGCTTAGCGTATCCGCGAATTCACACGTGGCAAACTTGTAAGGAATGGTGATCAGCATTCCTGAAAAATTTTCCATCGCTTGCAGGCCACGTATCACTGTAGCGAGCTGTTCAGGGCGCGCATGCACTGCAATCATCACCGCATCCACGCCTTCTTCGGTGAACACCTTGTTCAGTAACTGTGGAGCCTTCACCTGTTTTATCGGATCACCGACTACCGCAAAAATTCGGGTATTGCCTGTAGGGCTGGGTATCAACACATCAGACATCACGTTCTCCTAGGGTCTGTTTCCGTTTCATTGACGTTGAGCATCACGTGTTGCGCGCACAGTCAGCGCTTGACCTATTGGCAAGGTCGACGGGAGAAATCTACCACGGCATAAATGGAATTTCATTCCATAAAAACAACGCATTCCCTTTTACTTGGGTTCGTGACCTGCACCGGCTCAAAAACCGAATGGAAAATGATCGACGTCATCCCGTTCAGCCAGCGTGGCTCGCAACACGTGGCGGATGTTGGGGGCGGCGTCGAGTTGATCTGGACGCCTGCGATAAATCCCACAGACACGCTCGGCATTCCACCGTTAAAAGGCGCACCACAGACGAGCGAACACACTAAACCTGCTGATAAGGGCCGGAGGATAGAGCCATGATTTTTTGAGTGATGGGATTCGAGAAAGGCAAAGACAAACAAAAAATAGAAATACAAAAAATATCTGTGACGTGAGTGATGGGGTTAACAGTTGAGCTTTCGTGGTGTGACAAACAGAATTTATGGTTGAAGACGAAACGTCTAAGGGGTTTGGTAACGCTGTCACTCTCGTCGAGGCGCCAAGCCTGTCAACAGCGCATGATGTCAATAACGGATGTTTTGATGTTGGTAGCGAGTGGCTCGTAACTGTGCAGCCGTTATGTGTGCATCGCATAAATTTGGACGCACTCGACTATCACGTGTCTTTTAACAATAAAAAATAATGCCTGATGGAATGCCGACGATCAGATTTCTGCTCGGCCGACAGGCGCTGCCCCCAGCGCCTGCATACTCAAGCCCGTATCACCCCCATCGGCAGTGACCTACCCCAACAACCCACGCCCCGCGAGGTTCTTGATCAATGCACTCACGCCAAACGTCCAGCGCGGTGCCTGATCGCTGCCCGTGACACGGTTGTGCAGGGCGCCCAGGGGGGTGGACGAGATGCTCACCACATCCCCGGCCTTGTGGGTAAACCCCTGGCCCGGATGGTCGCGGTCGTCGGTCGGTGCAAAGAGGGTGCCGAGGAACAGTACAAAACCGTCCGGGTATTGGTGATTGTCGTTGAGCGTCTGTTCGGCAAGGTCGGCCGGATCGCGGCTGATCTGGTTCATTGAGCTTTTGCCGTTGAGTACATAGCCGTCTTGCCCTTCAACGCGCAGGGTCACTTCGCAGTTACGCACGTCGTCGAGGCTGAAGTGTTCGTCGAACAGGCGGATAAACGGCCCCAGCGCACAGGAGGCATTGTTGTCTTTGGCCTTGCTCAGCAGCAGCGCGCTGCGGCCTTCGAAGTCGCGCAGGTTGACGTCGTTGCCCAGCGTCGCGCCGTGAATGCGGCCACGGCTGTCAACAGCCAGCACCACTTCTGGCTCAGGGTTGTTCCAGCTGGAACCCGGATGGATGCCAATTGCGTTGCCGCTGCCCACGGCGGCCAGAATCGGTGCCTTGGTGAAGATTTCAGCGTCTGGGCCGATGCCGACTTCCAAGTATTGCGACCACATTTTTTGCTCGATCAGCACCTGTTTGAGGCGCATCGCTTCTGGCGAGCCGGGCTTGAGGTCGCGCAGGTTGTCGCCGATGGCCGCGTGCACCAGGCCGCGGATTTCTTCGGCACGCAGGGCATCGCCGCCGGCTTTTTCTTCGATGACGCGTTCGATCATGCTCGACGCAAACGTCACGCCAGCGGCTTTGATCACTTGCAGGTCGGCAGGGGCCAGCAGGTAAGGTTTGGCCGGGTCGCGCTGTTCGCCGCTGTTGGCCAGCAGGTTCTGGATTGAACCCAGTGAAGTACCGCCGATTTCACGCACGGCCTGTAACGGCTGATCGTGGTCCAGCAGCAGACTCAGGGTCGGGAAATGGGCGGTGCAGTCGAGCACTTCACCGTCACGAATCACCACCACCGCCGGGCCACCGCGCTCGCCGGGCAGCCACGCGCGACCGACCAATGTGGCGCGTTGCCAGTCTTCTGGCAGGGAGTTTTCAATGTTCAATTGCAGCGTTTTCATAGGAGCAATCCTCGAATTTTGGGCGAACGACTCCTGTAGGAGCGAGCTCGCTCCTACAGGAGGTTGTGATGATTAGTGAGAGTGGCGGGGCGGGCCGTTTTCCGGGATCACACGCCAGTACAAGGTTGCCGGTTCCAGGCAGCCGCCCGTGGACAACTGGCCAACCAATTGGCGGTACAACTCCTGCCACGGAGTTTGTGACGGGGCCAATGGCGGCAACGGTTCTTTGCGGCGCTCGTCGAGTTCTGCTTCGTCGACCAGCAGGTTGACGCTGCGCGCATTCAGGTCGACGCGCAGGCGGTCGCCGGTGCGCAGCAATGACAGGCCGCCGCCCACCGCCGATTCCGGCGACATGTTGAGAATCGACGGGCTGGCCGAGGTGCCGCTTTGGCGGCCGTCGCCCATGCACGGCAGCGAGTCGATGCCGGCCTTGATCAGCGTGGAAGGCGGGGCCATGTTCACCACCTCGCCACTGCCGGGGAAGCCCACGGTGCCGCAGCCACGAATCACCAGAATGCAGCGCTCGTCGATGTCCAGCGTCGGGTCGTTGATACGCGCCTGATAGTCTTCCGGGCCTTCGAACACAATGGCCCGTGCTTCAAAGCTGTTGGGTTGCTCCGGATCGCTGAGGTAGGTTTTGCGGAAGGCTTCGCCCACCACCGACATCTTCATGATTGCGCTGTCGAAGAAGTTGCCGCTGAGCACGATAAAACCCGCGCGGTGCATCAGCGGGTCTTCGTAGGAGCGGATCACGTCACGGTCGCCGGTGACACAATCGGCCACGACTTCGCCCATTTTGCGACCACTGACGGTCAGGCAATCGCGGTGCAGGAGGCCGACTTTATCCAGTTCGTGCATCACCGCCGGGACGCCGCCTGCGCGGTGGAAGCTTTCGCCCAGGTATTCACCGGCGGGCATGCAGTTCACCAGCAGCGGCACGTCCTCACCCACGCGCTGCCAGTCTTCCAGCGACAGGTCGATGCCGCTGTGACGGGCGATGGCAATCAGGTGTGGCGGACAGTTGGTGGACGCGCCGAGCGCCGAGGCCACGGCGATGGCATTTTCAAAGGCGGCGTGGGTCATGATCTGCGATGGACGTACGTCTTCGCGCACCAGATCAACGATGCGCATGCCGGTGGCGTAGGCCATTTGACCGCGTTCGCGGTAGGGTGCCGGGATACTCGCGCAGCCAGGCAGCGACATGCCCAACGCCTCGGCCAGCGCGTTCATCGACAGCGCGGTGCCCATGGTATTGCAGTGGCCCACCGACGGCGATGATGCGGTGGTCAGGGTCATGAAACCCTCGTAATCAATTTCGCCCGCGCTGAGCAGGTTGCGCGCATGCCATAGCACGGTGCCGGAGCCGATGCGCTGGCCTTTGTGCCAGCCGTCGAGCATCGGCCCGCCAGACAGCACGATAGAGGGCAAGTCGGTCGTGGCGGCGGCCATCAGGCACGCGGGGGTGGTTTTGTCGCAACCGGTGGTCAGCACCACGCCATCCAGCGGGTAGCCGTGCAGCACTTCCACCAAGCCTAAATAAGCGAGGTTGCGGTCCAGCGCGGCGGTCGGGCGGCGCGATTGCTCGGCAATCGGGTGCACCGGGAATTCCATTGGGATCCCGCCTGCGTCGCGAATGCCATCCTTGACCCGCTTGGCCAGTTCAATGTGATGGCGGTTGCACGGTGTCAGGTCGCTGCCGGTTTGGGCGATCCCGATAATGGGTCGCCCCGATTGCAGCTCGGCACGGGTCAGACCCTGGTTCATATAGCGCTCTACATACAGCGCCGTGAGGTCCGCATGGCTGGGATCGTCGAACCATAACTGGCTGCGCAGGCGGCGTGGGGTTGAATCGGTCATGGCAGGCTCCAGCAGATTATTTTTATTCAGGCAGTGAATTGTGGCGGCGTAGCTGGCGGATCAGCCCCGCGTGGTCGAGCTCGCCGTCACCGGCCTCGACCATGGACTGAAACAGCCCGTCGACCCGCAGGCCGACCGGCAGTGTGAGCCCCAGTTTGTGGGCATGGGCCAAGGCGGTGCGGGTGTCTTTGAGCTGCCACTTGGCCGGGCCACCGGGGGTGAAATCGTTGGTCAGCATGCGCTGGCCGTGTTGGCGCCAGATCGGCGAGTCAACAAACCCGCCCATCAAGGCTTCATGTACCTTTGACGGATCGGCGCCGCCGCGTTCGGCCAGCAGCAGGCCTTCAGCGACAGCGGCGATGGTGCTGGCGACGATCAACTGGTTGACCAGCTTCGACAGCTCCCCGGTTCCGGCCGGGCCGACGTGCACCGGTCGGCCCATGGCCGCCAGCACTTGGCGGCCTTGCTCAAACGCAGCCTCTTCGCCGCCGACCATGATCGCCAGGCTGGCTTCGCGGGCCCCGCGCTCGCCCCCCGACACCGGAGCGTCGAGGTAACGCAGCCCCATGGCGGCACTCAAGCGGGCGTGTTCGACGGCGGTTTCGACCGGAATCGAGCTCATCACCACCACCAGCGCGCCGGGGGCCAAGGCCCTCGCCGCGCCGTTTTCGCCAAACAGCACTTCGTCACAGGTCGGGCCGTCGCTAAGCATGCAGATCAGGACTTGAGCGCCCTCAGCCGCTTGGGCCGGTGTGTCAAAAACCTCGGCACCTTGCGCAGACAATTCCTGCGCCTTAGTGGCCGAGCGGTTCCATGCCCGTACCGGATAGCCGGCTTGCAGCAGGTTGCGGGCCATGGGCTTGCCCATGATCCCTGTCCCGATAAACGCTACGGTTTGCAGGCTCATGCCTTGCCTCCCACGGTTGCAGATTGTGTCGAATTACCCAGTGAAACTTTGTTGCGCGGCATCAGCACCATGCCCAGACCACCGGCGCCGACCAGTGCGGCAATCACCAGGAAGCCTGGGGTGTAGCTGCCGGTCACGTTGAACAGATAGCCGGTCAGGTAAGGCCCGATGAAACCGCTGAGGTTGCCGATGGAGTTGATCAAGCCAATCCCGGCGGCAGCCCCAAGGCCTGTCAGCACCTGTCCAGGCACTGCCCAGAACACGTTGATTGCGCTGTAAACGCCCATCGCCAACAAGATAAAGCCGATCACGATAATCCACGGCTGGTTGAGCCACAGCGCCACCGCGATAGACACCGCGGCCAACATCGCGGCACCGCCCGCATGCCAGTGACGTTCTTGCAGACGGTCAGAACGACGGCTCCACCAGATCATTGCCACGGCGGCCAAGGCGTAAGGAATGGCGGTGATCAGACCGTTTTGCATCAGACCGATTTCCAGCCCGAACGAGCCACGGAACGACGCCAGCACCGTTGGCATAAAGAAGTTCATGGCGTTGGAGCCCGAAGTGATCCCGAAGTACACCAGCGCCAACAGCCACACCTGCCGGCTGGACAACGCTTTGCGGATCATCTGCCATTTGGTCGGCTGAATGCCCACCACCAGCGGTTTGTTGCGCTCTTCGTTTTCCAGGGTATTGATCAGCCAGTTGCGCTGCTCATCGCTCAGCCAATGCGCCTGGTGAGGATGGTCAGTGAGGTAGAAGTAGCAGACCACGCCCAGGATCACGGCGGGGACGGCTTCAACGATGTACATCAGGCGCCAGCCGACAAAACCTAGCGCGTCGCCCATTTCGATCAGGCCCACTGACAGGGGGGCGCCGATGACCTGAGCAATCGGCACGCCGAGGTAAAAGGTGGCGATCATGCGGGCGCGATAGCGGCTCGGGAACCACAGCGACAGCAAGTAAATCACCCCTGGGAAGAACCCGGCTTCAGCGATGCCCAGCAGAAAGCGCAGCGAAACAAAGTGCACAGGCGTCTGCAAAAAGCCCATGGCCCCGGCGATGATGCCCCAGGTCACCATGATTCGGGCGATCCACACGCGGGCGCCGTAACGGTGCAGCAACACGTTGCTTGGCACTTCGAAAATGAAGTAGCCGAGGAAGAAAATACCCGCACCCAGGCCATACAAGGTCTGGCTGATGCCAATGTCGTCGTTCATCCGCAGCGCGGCGAACCCGACGTTGTTGCGATCCAGAAAGGCGACCACAAACAGCAGGATAAGAAAGGGAATCATGCGTTTTGTTACACGCTTGATCGTCTGTTGTTCGATGTCTGTGACATCTGGAAGCGGTGTGGTCATAGCGCTTGGCCTCAATTTTTTATTGTTATTAGCGTCAACCTTCTCCTGTGGGAGCGGGCTCGCTTGCGAGGGTATCAACTCGGTTCAGCAGTGACACCGCCTCGCCTGAATCGCGAGCAAGCCCGCTCCCACAGGGGAGAGTGCATTTCAGTCAGCGTGCAGTGTCCTCTATGTGCGCCCGCACGATGGCATCAAAATCCGGGTCGGCGGTAAAGCCCAGTGCTCGCGCACGTGGCGCTTGCACCTTGCTCGGCCAGCTTTCAACAATGCGCTGGATGGTTGCGTCCGGCTCCCAGCGAATCAGTTGGGTGACGTCATCACCGGCCACTCGCTGCAGCGCCGCGACCATGTCGGCCACGGTGGTGGTCACGCCTGGCAGCGGGATGATGCGTTCGCCGCCCAAGGTCTGCGGCGACAAGGTCATGCCCAGCAGCATCGATTCAACAATGCGGCGTGGCGAGGTCAGGTACACCTGAGTGTCCGGGCGCACCGGGCACACGGCCGGCAGACCCACCAGCGGCTCGCGGATGATTGAGCTGAAGAAGGTCGATGCCGCCTTGTTCGGCTTGCCTGGGCGCACGGCCACGGTCGGCAGGCGCAATACGCGGCCATCGACAAAACCTTTACGGGCATAGTCGGCCACCAGCAATTCACCGACGGCTTTTTGCATGCCGTAAGACGATTGCGGGGTGAGCACGGTGTCGTCGTCGACCACTTCCGGCAGCTTGCCGCCAAACACTGCAAAGCCGCTGGCGTACACCAGACGCGGCGAGGTGCCTTGTTTGCGCAAGGTTTCGAGCAACAGCATCAGGCCGTGCAGATTGACCTGCATGCCCAAGTCGAAATCCGCTTCGGCGGCCGAACTGACCACCGCTGCCAAATGCCACACCAGGTCCACGCCATCGGTCACGCGGGCAATGACTTCAGGGTCGGCCACATCGCCGGTCACCCGCTCAATGCGCGGATCGTTGGGCACGTCTTCACCGGCAAAGGTATCGAACAGTACGATGCGTTCAATGGTGCGTGGCGCTTCGCCTTCGAGGGTCAGGGTGTTCAAGTCCGCCAGGCGTTGAGCCAGTTGCTTGCCGATAAAGCCGGTGCCGCCAGTGATGAGAATGCGCATGTGTTGCTCCTGTTTCTTATAGTTGTTCGAGCACTGAATCAGTCAGCTTGTACGGTGCGTTGGCGTTGCTCGCCGAGGCCTTCGATGCCCAGGCGCATGACCTGGCCTGCGCGCAGGAAGATCGGCTCGGGTTTCACGCCCAGCCCAACCCCCGGTGGCGTGCCGGTGGAGATCACATCGCCCGGTTGCAACGACATGCAACGGCTCAGGTAGGCAATCAGTGCCGGGACCTGGAACACCATGGTGTTGGTATTGCCGTTCTGGTAGCGCTGTCCGTCGACCTCAAGCCACAGGTTGAGCTGGTGCGGGTCGCTGATTTCGTCGCGAGTCACCAGCCATGGGCCAAGCGGGCCGAACGTGTCGAAGCCTTTGCCTTTGTCCCAGGTACCGCCACGCTCCAGTTGCCACTCGCGCTCGGACACATCGTTGATCACGCAATAACCGGCGACGTGATCCATAGCGTTGCTTTCATCGATGTAGCGACCGCCTTTGCCGATGACCACGCCCAGTTCGACTTCCCAGTCGGTCTTGGTCGAAGCGCGGGGGATTTCAACGTCATCGTTGGGGCCGCAGATAGCGCTGGTCCATTTGTTGAACACCACCGGTTCCGTAGGCACTGCCAGGCCGGATTCAGCGGCGTGGTCTGCGTAATTGAGGCCGATACAGATGAATTTGCCGACCTGACCCACACACGCGCCAATGCGTGGCGAGCCGTTGACCAGCGGCAGGGTGGACGGGTCAATCTTGCTCAGTGCCTGCAGGCTTTCGGGCGCAAGGGCGTTACCGGCGACATCGGCGATGTGCGCCGACAAATCGCGAATATTGCCTTGGGCATCCAGCAGACCGGGTTTTTCCTGACCTTTTTCGCCGTAGCGCAGCAGTTTCATAAAAGCTCCTGTAGCCAATAAGAAATAGAACTGTCTTTGTAGCCGCTGCCGCAGGCTGCGATGGGGGCGCATAGCGACCCCCAGCGTTTGAAGGTCCTACGGCCTTATCGCCGCCTGTGGCAGCGACTACACAGGTTTTGCCACATTCAGTTACTCATCCCGCCATCAATGATCTGGGTGGTACCGGTGGTGTAGCTGCTGGCATCGCTGGCCAGGTACACCACCAACTGGGCGATTTCATTAACGTTGCCAATGCGGCCCATGGGCTGGCGATCGACAAAGGCCTGATACACCTCTGCCTCCGAGCGCCCTTGCTCACGTGCCTGTTGGCCAATGCGCTGGCGCAGCGAAGGTGAGTCCACTGTGCCAGGGCAGATGGCGTTGCAACGAATACCTTGACCGACGTAATCAGCGGCCACCGATTTGGTCAAGCCAATCACAGCGGCCTTGCTGGCGGTGTAGGCAAAACGGTTGGGCACACCTTTGACGCTGGACGCGACCGACGCCATGTTGATGATGCTGCCACCGCCGGCTGCCAGCATGCCCGGCAAAAAGGCGCGGATCATCCGGTACATGGCCGTGACATTGAGGTCGAAGGAGAACTGCCAGGCGCGGTCGTCGCACTCCAGCAACGCGCCGCTGTGCACATACCCTGCGCAGTTGAACAAGACGTTGATCGTGCCAACTTGCTGGCTGATGGCTTCAATGTCCGAGGTCTGGGTCACGTCCAGTTGCAGTGCTTGAATGCCGGGGATGTCCTGCAAGGTGTCGATATTGAGGTCAGTGGCGATCACGTGGGCACCGGCATCACGCAGGGCCAGTACCGATGCTCGACCGATGCCGTTGGCCGCCGCGGTGATCAGAACGCGTTTGTTGGCGAGGTTCATGAAAGCAGTTCCATTATTTTTATTGGGCCCAATGGCTTAACACTAATGTTGCGCTCCGATAATCGCCAATGAGATATTCTCAAGCCTTAATAACTGGAGGTTATCGGATGGCGGATGTCGGGTTTAATCAACTGTGCAACTGGCTACGGTTCCGCCATTTGGTGCTGATCGATACCCTGGCGCGCACCCAAAACATGCACGCCACCGCTCAGGAAATGAACATCAGCCAACCGGCGGTCAGTAAGATGCTGCGCGAGATAGAGCACCAGCTGGGCTTTGATGTGTTTGCGCGGTTGCCGCGCAGCATGTCGCTTACCGACCTGGGCAGTCACGTGGCGCGCTTTGCGCAAATCGCCCTCAACGACACCCGGCAGTTCGTCGGCCAAATCAACCATCTGCGCCAAGGCGGGCATGGTTTTCTGAAGATCGGCACCATCTACGCCGCCACGGCGATTGCGGTGCCCGCGGCGATTGTCGAGGTCAAACAGCAATGGCCGTTGCTTACGATTGAAGTGCTGGAAGGCACCAGCGCCAATATGCTGACCATGCTTGAACACAAGCAACTGGACCTGGTGGTGGCGCGTTTCACCCTGGATCGCCATCGTGAACTGTTCGATTTCCAAGCCTTGGCGCCGGAGCCATTGTGTCTGGTGACGGGCAGTCAGCACCCGTTGGCGGGCGCCAGCGAAATTCCGCTGAACGAGCTCGGCAGTTGGCCGTGGGTGGTCTACCCGACGGGGACGCCGATGCGCGCGCGGCTGGAACGGGCTTTCGTCGAGGCGGGCATGCAAACCCCGGAAAACACCGTGGAAACCGTCTCTCTGCAAACCACCATGCAGTTGCTGCAAACCGCCCCGGTGGTGGCGATGCTGGCCGAATCCATGGCCGAACCCGAAATTCAGGCCGGGCGCCTGACCCGTCTGGCGCTACCGTTTCCGCTGGTGCTGGCCGACTACGGCATCATCACCCGGCGCAACGAGCCGGCCAGTTGGTCGATGAAGGCTTTTATCGATGCCTTGTTAAACGGCCCCGATGCCGTGCGCGGTGCTCGCCAGACGCCTCAATAACTCGCGGTTATTGAGTGATGGGATCTTGTGATTGGGCAGCGCGCAAGTGGCCTACTAGAGTGCAGTCGTCCGCTCAAACACTTGGGTCGGGCGCCATCGCTCATCAGAGGCGCGTATGAAAACAATAAAAAATTACAAAACGCTGACTATCTTTTTCCTGTTCATGATTGGCGTCGTCAACTACCTCGATCGCAGTGCTCTCTCTATCGCCAATACCTCCATCCAAAAAGACCTGGCCATTAGCCCGATGCAAATGGGCATCATGCTCTCAGCCTTTTCCGTGGCCTATGCCTTCTCGCAACTTCCTTTGGGCGCGTTGATCGACAAACTCGGCAGCAAGCTGGCGCTGGGCGGCTCTTTGGTGGTGTGGTCGCTCGCGCAGGGGGCTTTTGGTTTGTTCAGCAGCTATGGCCATCTGGTCGGCCTGCGGGTGTTGCTGGGGATTGGCGAAGCGCCGGTGTTTCCCTCGGCGGCCAAAGCGTTGTCCGAGTGGTTCGACACCCAAGAGCGCGGCACGGCCACCGGCTGGGTGTGGTCATCGACCTGCATCGGTCCGTGTCTGGCGCCGCCTTTGCTGACGCTGTTCATGGTGCACCTGGGCTGGCGCGGCATGTTCATCCTCACTGGCATCCTCGGTTTGCTGCTGGCGGTGTGCTGGTTCAAGTTCTACAAAAGCAAAGCCGAGTACATGGCTGCCACTGGCCGTGCAGAACCGGTGCCCGTGCAACAAAAAAAGGCGCCGAAACTGCGCTGGTCTTCACTGCTCAAAGACCGCAACACCTGGGGTGCGTTTCTTGGCTTTATGGGCGTGATCTACATGATCTGGCTCAACCTGACCTGGTTGCCGGGCTACTTCGAGCGTGAGCACGGCCTGGACCTGTATCGCACCGCCTGGGTGGTCTCGTTGGCCTACTTGTTTGGGGCGCTGGGGACCATCGTTGCGGGCCGCTGCTGCGACAAACTGGTGGCGCGGGGCATGCGCGTGCTGGCCAGCCGCAAACTCATGGTCATTCTGGGTCTGGTCGGCGGGGCGCTGTTTACCCTGATCGTGGCCTTCACCACCCACGTCGTGGCATGTGTGGTGCTTCTGTGCCTGACCATGTTCTTCATCAACATCTCCAGCGCCACGGCGTGGATGATCGTCAACACCATCGTGCCGTCTGAGCGTGTGGCCTCGTTTGGTTCGATCCAGAACTTTGGCGGTTATTTGGCGGGCTCGATTGCGCCGATCCTCACCGGGTTTAGCGTGCAGCAGAGTGGCTCGTTCTCGTCGGCGTTTGTGATCAGTGCGGTGGTCGCCTTGTGCTCGGCGTTCGCCTACTTTGCGCTGCTCAAAGAGCCTTCAACCCCGCAAACGCGCTTAAATGGAGCCCCTGCAACGGCATGAATCACCCTGTGGGAGCTCCCACAGGACAGGCCTATGTAAATCCTTTGTAAGCTGTCACCGAATTTAATTTCGGAATGTGTCGCTCAGCTAAGCTGACCTCTGCCTCCCTTGGGTGAGTGACGCGTGTGAACAGACACAAGATGATTTGGGCGCTCACAGCGCTTGTTCTGACAGCGATTGCATTGGGCCTGTATTTTTACTGGCCGGCCACGTCTCACAAAACCCGACCCATGACCAAAGGCGAGCCAGTGGCGGCGGTGGCGGTGGTGCAGCAGGACGTGCCGGTCTATATAGACGCCCTGGGTACAGTCACGCCCACCCAAAGCATCACGGTGATCAGTCAGGTCGACGGCATTCTGTCTGCGGTCGAGTTCAAAGAAGGTCAGCAGGTGCGCAAAGGGCAGGTCATTGCGCGCATCGACGACCGCGCGCTGAAGGCTCAACTGGCTCAGGCCAAAGGGGTTCTGGCCCATGATCAGGCGGTATTGAGCAATGCCCAGCGTGATCTGGTGCGCTACCGCGAGTTGATCAAGGCCGGTTCCATCAGCCAACAAACCCTCGATACGCAAATCTCCAGCGTGGCGCAGCAAGTCGGCACCGTGGCTGCCGATCTGGGCGGCGTGCAAAATCTGCAAGTGCAACTGAGCTACTGCACCATCACCTCGCCGGTGGACGGGATTGTCGGCTTGCGTCAGGTCGACCCGGGCAACTACGTGACCACTGCCGGCACCACCGGGATTGCCGTTATCACCCAGATGAAACCGGCCACGGTGGTGTTTGCCGTGCCCGAGGATGACCTCGGTGCAATCAACCAGGCCAAGGCCGCAGGCGATGTGAACGTGCTGGTCTATGACCGCAACAAAAAAAGCCTGTTGGCCAGCGGGCAGTTGCTGGCGCTGGACAATCAGGTCGACACCAGTACCGGCACGATCAAGGTCAAGGCCCAGTTCGATGACGCCAACCACGTGCTGTTTCCCAATCAGTTCGTCAACGCCCGGCTCAAGGCCCAGACCCTGAGCCAGGTGCCGGTGGTGCCGACCCGGGCGATTCAGCATGGCAGCAAAGGTGATTTCGTGTTTGTGGTCGCGGGCGACAAAGCCAGC
This sequence comes from Pseudomonas sp. NPDC096917, assembly GCF_044762555.1. Taxonomy (NCBI): domain Bacteria; kingdom Pseudomonadati; phylum Pseudomonadota; class Gammaproteobacteria; order Pseudomonadales; family Pseudomonadaceae; genus Pseudomonas; species Pseudomonas sp. NPDC096917. The sequence continues at coordinate 240,132 of NZ_JBIWEO010000007.1, forward strand.
CTGCGCAACGTCAAGTCCGGCCCGGCCATGGGCGATGTGACGGCGATTCTGGAGGCTGGGGTCAAACCCGGCGAGCAGGTGATCACGGAGGGTGCGGACAAGCTCGACGACGGGTCGGCTATCAAAGTAGTCGCACAGTGAGCCGCCGCGGATGAACGTCTCTCGCTCCTTTATCGAACGTCCGGTCGCCACTTGTTTGTTGATGGTCGCCATCTTGTTGCTGGGGATTGTGGGTTACCGGCTGCTGTCGGTCTCGGCCTTGCCGGAAGTCGACTACCCGACCATACAGGTGTTCACCCAATACCCCGGTGCGAGTCCAGAGGTCATCAGTTCGTCGATCACGGCGCCCCTTGAGCGTCAGTTGGGGGAAATGCCTGGCCTTAAATCCATGAGTTCCACCAGCTCCGATGGCGCCTCGGTGGTGACTTTGCAGTTCGATCTGGCGCTGTCGCTGGACGTTGCCGAGCAGGAGGTGCAGGCGGCGATCAACGCCGCCGGCACTTTTTTACCGGCCAACCTGCCGTATCCGCCGGTGTACAGCAAGGTCAACCCGGCCGATGCGCCGGTGCTGACCCTGTCACTGACCTCGGACGTATTGCCGCTGACCAAAGTGGAAGACCTGGCCGATACCCGGCTGGCGCAGAAAATCTCGCAAATCAGCGGTGTGGGACTGGTGACCATCAGCGGCGGCCAGCGCCCGGCGGTACGGGTCGAGGCCAACACCTCCGCGCTGAACAGCCTGGGGTTGTCGCTGGATGACCTGCGAACGTCCTTGGGCACCGCCAACGTCAACCAGGCCAAGGGCAGCATCGACGGCAAGTTTCAGGCGTACTCCATCGGCGCCAACGACCAGTTGCAATCGGCCGAGGAGTACCGCGATCTGGTAATCGCTTATAAAAACGGTGCGCCGATTCGCCTGTCACAAATTGCCACCTCGACCCAAGGCCCGGAAAATCCGCGACAGGCCGCCTGGACCAACGAAACCCCATCGATTGTGCTGAGTATCCAGCGTCAGCCCGGCGCCAACGTGATCGAGGTGGTCGACCGGGTGCAGCAATTGTTGCCCAAACTGCGTGCCAGCTTGCCGGGCACGTTCAAGGTGGCAGTGCTCACCGACCGCACCCAGACCATCCGCGCCTCGGTCACCGACGTTCAATACGAACTGGCCGTCGCCGTGGTGCTGGTGGTACTGGTGATTTTTGTGTTTCTGCGCAATGTCCCGGCGACGATCATTCCTGCGGTCACCGTGCCCTTGACCCTGCTGGGCACCCTGGCGGTGGCCTATGCGCTGGGCTTTTCGCTGAACAACCTGACCTTGATGGCCCTGACCATCGCCATCGGGTTTGTAGTCGACGATGCCATCGTCATGGTCGAGAACATCAGTCGTTACCTTGAAGCCGGAGAAACGCCGTTGCAGGCGGCACTCAAGGGCTCGGCGCAAATCGGTTTCACCATCATCTCGCTGTCGATGGCGCTCATCGCAGTGATGATCCCGCTGCTGTTTATGGGCGATGTGGTGGGGCGCTTGTTTCGCGAATTTGCCATGACGGTGGCCGTGACCATTGTGATTTCGGCGGTGATTACCCTGACCCTGACGCCGATGATGTGCTCGCGCATGCTCAAGGCGCACCTCCAGGAACGCCGCGAAGACTTCTTTGACCGCATCAACCATCAGTATGTGCGCGGACTGAACTGGGTGTTGGCGCACCGCACCCTGGCGTTGCTGTCGGTGGTGTTCACTGCGCTGCTGACGTTGTTGACCCTGATGGTCATGCCCAAGGGGTTCTTCCCGGAGCAGGACACCGGCCTGATTCAGGGCATTTCCCAGGCTGCGCCGACCATTTCGTTTCAGCAGATGCAGGTCGAGCAACAGCGCCTGGCCTCGCGCATCCTGCGTGATCCGGCGGTGCAGAGCCTGTCTTCGTTTGTCGGCATCGACCAGACCAACCCGACCATCAACCAAGGCAATTTGCTGATCAACCTCAAGCCACGGGAGGCGCGTGACAGTGCCGCCGTGGTTATCCGTCGCTTGGCGGATGCCAATGCCGATGTGGCCGGGATTCGCCTGTACCTGCACTCGGTGCAGGACTTGACCCTCGATGCCAGCGTTGCGACCACCAGCTACCGGCTCGGCTTGCAGGCTACCGACCCGGACGTGCTGGAGCAATGGACCGCCAAGCTGATGGCGGCGATCAAGCAAGACCCGATGTTCACCGACGTGCAAAGCCAGGCCATGCAGTTCGGCAATCAGATTCAGCTCAATTTCGACCGCTCCACCGCCTCGCGCCTGGGCATCACCCCGCAAGCGATTGACGATGTGCTCTACGACGCGTTCGGCCAGCGCCAGGTCTCGACCATTTACACCCAGCTCAACCAGTACCACGTGGTGATGGCCACCGACCATCCGCCGAAAAACCTCGCGGACTTGCTCACCGGACTGTACGTCAACATCCCCGGCGGCGGGGTGGCGCAGCTGTCGAGCATGGCGACCCAGCAAGTGGTGCGCGCGCCGCTGACGATCAATCGTCTGGGGCAATTTCCCTATGCCGACATCGCCTTCAACCTGGCGCCGGGCAAAACCCTGGGCGCGGCCCTGACCCAACTCAAAACCATTGAGCAGCAGGTCGCGCTGCCCGCGTCGGTGCAGGCCTCCTTGCAAGGCGCGGCGGCCACCTTTGAGGGGTCATTGGCCAATCAGGCGTTGCTGGTGCTGGCGGCGATTGTGGTGGTGTACCTGATGCTGGGCATTCTGTACGAGAGTTTCGTGCACCCGATCACCATCCTCTCGACCTTACTGTCGGCGGCGCTCGGGGCGTTGCTGGCCCTGCTGATTACGGGCACGCAGTTCGACATCATTGGCCTGATCGGGATTGTGCTGCTGATCGGCATCGTGATGAAAAACGGCATCATGATGGTCGACTTCGCCCTGGAGCTGGAGCGCAATGGCGGGTTAAGCCCGGCGGAGGCGATCAAGCAGGCGGCGCAACTGCGCTTCCGGCCGATTCTGATGACCAGCATGGCCTCGCTGTTTGGCGCGGTACCGCTGGCGCTGGGCACCGGCATTGGCTCTGAACTGCGCCATCCGCTGGGGATTGCGATCATCGGCGGGCTGTTGCTCAGCCAACTGCTGACCTTGTTCTCGACCCCGGTGATTTTCCTCGCCATGCATGACCTCGGGCAACGCCTTAGCGGTCGGCGTGCGGTCAAGACGGATTGATGGCGATGAACCTCAGCGCGCCGTTTATCAAGCGTCCGATTGCCACCACCTTGCTGGCCGTGGGGCTCGCGCTGTTTGGTGTGCTGGCGTTCAACCTGCTGCCGGTGGCGCCGCTGCCGGAGGTGGATTTCCCGACCATCAGTGTCAGCGCCAAATTGCCGGGGGCCGATCCGCACACCGTCGCCACGTCTGTCGCGACCCCGCTGGAACGCCAGTTCGGGCAGATTGCCGGGATCACACAAATGACCTCGTCCAGCAGCCTGGGCGCGACCCGCATCAACTTGCAGTTCGACCTCAATCGCGACATCGATGGTGCCGCCCGCGATGTGCAAGCTGCGATCAACGCCGCGCGCACCCATTTGCCGAGCGATTTGTCCGGCAACCCGACCTACCGCAAGGTCAACCCGGCCGACTCGCCGATCCTGATTATCAGCCTGACCTCCGACTCTGCCACGCCGGGGCAAATGTACGACGTGGCGTCGACGTTGCTCGAACAAAAACTGCTGCAAACCAGCGGGGTGGGGGATGTGACGGTGGGCGGCGGTGCGTTGCCGGCGGTGCGCGTCGAGCTCAACCCGGACCGGCTTAACCACTACGGCATCAGCCTTGAGCAAGTGCGCGAAGTGATTGGGGCAGCCAACGTCAACTTGCCCAAAGGCACCCTTGATATTGGCCCGCAGGGCCACGTGCTGGCGGCCAATGACCAGCTTTACAACGCGCCGGATTACGGCGCACTGGTGGTCAAGCAGAACAATGGCGATCTGGTGCGCATCAGCGACTTGGGCTACGTGCGCGAAGACGTAGAAGACCTGCGTAACTTTGGGTTGTACAACGGCCAGCCATCGGTGCTGCTGGTGATCTTCAAACAGCCGGGGGCCAACGTCATCGAGACGGTGGACGCTGTCAAGGCCGAGCTGCCGTTTCTGCAACAGTCGATCCCGGCGTCGATCAAGCTCAACATCCTGATGGACCGCACCACCACCATCCGCGCTTCGCTGCGCGACGTGGAACTGAGCCTGATCGCTTCGATTCTTCTGGTGACGCTGGTGACGTTCGCCTTTTTTCGCGATTGGCGCAGCACCCTGGTTCCGGCCATCGTGGTCCCGCTGTCGTTGCTCGGGACCTTTGGCGCCATGTATTTCATGGGGTTTAGCCTCAACAATCTGTCGTTGATGGCACTGACCATTGCCACGGGGTTCGTGGTTGACGATGCGATTGTGGTCGTCGAAAACATCATGCGCCACCTGGAGCGCGGCGAGTCGCGGGTGCAGGCGGCGCTGGCCGGAGCGCGGGAAGTCGGCTTTACCGTGTTGACCATCAGTGTGTCGCTGGTGGCGGTGTTTATTCCGCTGCTGTTGATGGGCGGCATCGTCGGGCGGCTGTTTCGCGAGTTCTCGGTCACCTTGTCGGTATCGATCGGCATTTCGATGCTGGTTTCGCTGACCGTGACTCCGATGCTGGCGGCGATCTTTCTGCGCGCACCGCAGCCAGGCGACAAACATGAAGCGGCGCAGGACTCGATCTTTCATCGCTTCTATGACCGCACTCTGGGCTGGGTCATCGAGCACACGTTGTTGATGGGGCTGGTCACGGTGCTGGTGATCGTGTTGGCCAGCGTGCTCTATGTGCTGGTGCCCAAGGGGTTCTTCCCACAGGAAGACACCGGTCGCCTGAGCGGCAGCATCATGGCTTCGCAAAGCATCTCGTACGGGGCCATGCACAAGGACTTTCTGGAGATCAACCGCAAGATCATGCTCAACCCCAACGTCGACACGGTCGGTGGGTTTGTCGGCGGCGCGGGCGGTGGCGGGGGCTCGGTGAACAGCGGGCAGATGTTTATCGCGCTCAAGCCGCTGGGCGAGCGCAAGGAAAGCGCCGACCAGATCATTGCCCAGATCCGGCAAAGCCTGGGCGACATGCCGGGCACTCGGTTGTTCCTGCAATCGGTGCAGGACATCACCGTGGGCGGGCGCCAAAGTGGCGCACAGTACCAGTACACGATGACTGCCGACGACCAGAGCACCCTCGATGAATGGGTGCCCAAAGTGGTCGCGGCACTGCACACCTTGGCGCAGCTCACAGACATCAATACCGACCAACAAGACAATAGCCTCGAGGCCAATGTGACGGTCAATCGCGACACGGCGGCGCGGCTCGGGGTCAGTATGTCGGCGATTGACCAGACCCTTTATGACGCCTTTGGCCAGCGTCAGGTATCGACCATTTACCGCGCTGCCAACCAGTACCACGTGATCATGGAAGTCGCGCCCCAATACTGGGCCGACCCGTCTGCGCTCAAGTCGATCTATTTGCCACAAGTCGCCTCGACAGCCAGTAAAACCAGCGCTGCGCCGAACCTGGCGAGCCATGCCAGCGCGACCCTGATTCCGTTGTCAGCCGTGGCGCAACAGGCGGTGGCGCGCACCGCGATTTCCATCAGCCACCAGGGCACTTTTCCGGCGGTGACCGCCTCGTTCAACCTGGCGCCGGGCGTGTCCATCGGCCAGGCCACGAGCCTGGTGGAAGAGGCCGTGGCGCAGTTGCGCATGCCCGCCAGCGTGGTCGGGCAGTTCGCGGGCACGGCGCAGGTGTTTCAGTCGTCGGTGTCCAGTGAGCCATTGCTGATTCTGGCGGCCATTCTCTCGGTGTACATCGTGCTGGGGATTCTCTACGAAAACCTGATCCACCCGCTGACCATCCTCTCGACCTTGCCCTCGGCCGGGGTCGGGGCGCTTATCGCGTTGCTGCTGACGGGCACCGAGCTGTCGATCATCGCCTTGGTGGGGGTGATTTTGCTGATTGGTATCGTCAAGAAAAACGCGATCATGATGATCGACTTCGCCATCACCCAACGCAAAGAGCAGGGGCTCAGTGCTCAGGAAGCGATTCGCAGCGCCTGCCTGATTCGTTTCCGGCCCATCATGATGACCACGCTGGCGGCGATGCTTGGTGCCTTGCCGCTGGTACTGGGCAGCGGCTACGGCTCGGAACTGCGGCGTCCGCTGGGGATTTCAATTATGGGCGGACTGCTATTTAGTCAAATGCTGACGCTGTACACCACACCCGTGATTTACCTGTGGCTGGACCGCGTGTCACACCGTCTGCGCCGGGCACCCAAGGAGACAACCCAATGAATCTCAAACCGCTGCTCTTGGCTGTGACCCTTAGCCTGACGCTTGGCGGGTGCATGGTGGGGCCGGACTATCAAAAACCGCCGATGTCATTGCCCATGGGCTTCAAGGAGGGCCTGCAATGGCAGCGGGCAGTGGCCAACCCGCAAGGCGCGCTGGCCAGCCAGTGGTGGCTGGAATACCACGATCCGCTGCTGACCGAGTTGATCCAGCGTTCGGCCACGGCTAACCCGTCCATCGATGCCGCCGAGGCGGCTTATCGGCTGGCGCAAGCGCAAGTGTCATCGAGCCGGGCCGGTTTATGGCCGACCCTGGGGGCCGGACTGTCCGGCACCCGGGGCGTAGGTGGCAGCAGTTCCAGTGGTTCGAGTACCAGTACGGGCGGCGGGGTGGTGAACGTGGTCAGCGCTACCCTAACTGCCAGTTGGGAGCCGGACTTATGGGGGCAAGTGCGTCGCGGCATCGAGTCGAGCAATGCCACAGCCCAAGCGTCCGACGCCTTGCTGGCCGGGGTGCGGCTGTCCATCAGTTCCAGCGTGGCGAGCAATTATCTGGGCCTGCGCCAACTGGACATCGACATCGGCCTGTTGCAGCAACAGCAGCAGATCAACCAGCAACTGCTGGACATGATCCAGGCCCAATACCAGCAGGGCACGGCGGCCAATGACCAACTGCTGCAAGCGCAAGACCAACTGAGCAGCGTGGTCGCTGCGTTGCAGACCGCCCAGCGCTCGCGCGAACAATACGAACACGCTTTAGCGGTGCTGGTAGGCGTTGCGCCTGCACAATTGAGCATCGAGCCCAAAGCCCAATACACCTTTGTGGTGCCGCGCCCGCCATTGAGCTTGCCGTCCAACCTGCTGCTGCGCCGGCCGGACGTGGTGGCGGCGGAACGTAACGCAGCGGCGGCTAACGCCAAAATCGGCGTGGCCGAAGCGGCGTTCTTTCCGACTCTGGACTTGACCGCCGAAGCCGGTTATCGCGCTAGCGCATTGGGTGGACTGTTCAGCGTGCCCAACCGCATCTGGACCTTGGGCCCGGCGCTGGCGGCGACCCTGTTTGATGGCGGCGCCCGCGAGGCGGCGGTGCAACAGGCGCAGGCCAGCTACGACCAGGACGCGGCCAATTACCGTGGCACCGTGCTGTCAGCGTTGCAGAACGTCGAAGACAACTTGTCGGCGATCAATCACCTGAACGTGCAGGCCGACACTTACCAACAGATCTATACGCGCAACCAGCAACTGTTTGGCAGCCAAGAGGCGCAGTTGAAAGCCGGGACCGTCAGCCAGCAGAACGTCCTGACTCAGCAATTAATCCTGTTGCAGACCGAGCAGAACTTGCGCGATACCCAGGCGCAACTGAGCCAGGGCAGCGTGGCGCTGATTCAAAGTTTGGGTGGAGGATGGGGCTTGTAGTCGCTGTCGAGGAGCGAAGGCTGCGATCGGCTGCGCAGCCTTCGTACTTCGTCAGCGACTACAGAATTTCAATGACTCAGGCCTTGTAAGCCTTGCCCGCCGGCAACAGCAAGTGTTCAGCCACTGCGCCGAAGATCAACCCCAGAGCAGTCCACATCACCCCTTGAATGCCCAGGGCTGCGACGCGGAATTTCCACAGCAAGACTGCCGAGAAGTTTTGCGGCACTTCGCTGATGGTCGGGAACAGGTAGCCGGCCACTGCAACAATCACCAGATACAGCGCCACGCCTTTGATCGCGCCATTCCACAGACCCGAGCGGGCGATGAACGTGCGGCCTGCACTGATTGCAATCACCGCAGCGGCAACCGACACCAGCAACATCAGAAAGAACAGTTGGGTGCGCTTGCCCAGGGTGCTCGGATCGCCCACTGACGGTGGATTGGCCGGATAAACGAGACCCGGGATCAGAAACACCACCACAAAGGCGGTCAGCGCCAACAGCGCAGACAGGCCGCGTGGGCCGACATTGCCGACGCGCCCCAGAGAGAAAGCAAACACCAGGGCAAAAATGCCGCCCAGTGACACGCTGTACGCCACCACCCCGGTCAACAGGCCGAAGGTGCTTTGCACCTGGCGGCTGACCAGTTCGGGTTCTCCTTGCTCGGCATCGCCGTGTGAGTGAGACATGTGTTCTTCGAACGCGATAGCGCTCTCAATCTGGGGCTCCCCGAACACTTTGGCAAAACCGAAAGCCAGCAGGCCAGCAATCAGACCGACAAGCATGCCCCTGACGAGTAAACGACCAGTCATGTAGTAATCCTCGGATCAGTGGCAGGGAAAGCCCAGCAGATGGCGGCCGTCGTGTACGAATTCGTGAACGTACATGCCCTTGAAAATGGCAGTGGCGCCTTGTTCGGCGCCGACGAAATAAATCGCCAGCATCAGCAACAGGCCGCCGAAGATCGCCCAAGGCAAAATATCGCCCAAGGGAATGGCAGGCAGGGAGATGTCAGTCTGAGTTGAAGCGTTGTAAGCCATGATTACCTCTGGGATTGCGCGTCCCGGCAAGAGTGCATAAGGCAAAGGAAGATCTGGCTTTCGGCAAGGAGCCGACTACAGTGGCGCGACCGCGTCGGATTTTGACCGACTTCTTTCCTTCGTAACATACTGAAATAACCTGGGCAGTCTACGCTAGCGTCTCAGGAAAAACTCGCGCCATTACGTTTTTGTGGGAGCTATGAAATATACGGTTAAACGATTCCCGCTGCTGCCTTCTTGGCAGTGACTAGTTTTTGGGCTTATCAACCCATTGAGCCTGTTTATGCACGTATTTCCTACCTCTCATCGTCTGCGCCTTGGTCGTTACAGCGAGCAAAACCGTCTCTATCTGTTAACCGCCAATACATTGAATCGCGAGCCCATTTTCTTGGACTGGCATATCGGCAGGAGGGTTGTAGAACAACTGAGGTGCGCACAAGAACAAGGTCTTGTCGACTCGCTTGCATGGGTCGTGATGCCTGATCACTTTCATTGGCTGGTGGTGCTTCAGAGCGGTTCGCTTGACGAATTGATGTGTCGCACCAAATCGTTGAGTACGCGGGCCATTAACCAAGCAACCGGTCGAACAGGCAGCCGATGGCAGCAGGGCTACCATGACCACGCTTTACGTGATGACGAAGATTTGAAGCATCTGGCACGTTATGTCATCGCCAACCCTATACGCGCAGGGCTGGTCAAGCGAGTAGGGGATTACCCTCTATGGGATGCCATATGGCTATGACGTATTGCAAAACCTGTGGGAGCGGGCTTGCTCGCGATGGCATCAACTCGGTCATTCAGATAGACCGAGTCGTTTGCATCGCGAGCAAGCCCTCTCCCACAAAATGGACGTCAGGCGATGGCCGAGCACTTGGATGAAGTGATCCGCATCTTCAGTCGTAACGCTCAGTAAGGCGGGTTATTCCAGCCAGGACTCGGTCACCCGGCGGTCGAGTTCTTCCCAATCCGCCATGCCCAGCACACGCGTGGTATTCAGGCCCCGCAAGTAGCCCCGAAGCTGGTGCGCCATGGCGTGCAGGTTATCGGTCGGGGCGTGCTCATTGTGCAGCGCTTGCTCGTAGAGGCTCAGGTAGTCGTCTACACGGTCGCGGTACTCAGGCAGTACCGCCTCGCGGATCAGATCGAAGGTTCGCATTTTTTGATTTGTATTCAAGTGGCACCCTCTGTGAGTGAACGGGCTGTTGTTTTGGTAACAGGCCGTTTCAATGTATCTCACGTCAGGGCGCAGTATCTATAGGCGACAGCCCCTGCGTCACGCTCACCCTCGCGCTTTCGTGTCGCAGCGAGCTTGCCTCGCGATCGTTTGATCTTTTAAAAAATCGCGAGGCAAGCAGGGTGCTACCAGGTGTACGGCGTCAGCGCGGTCGGGTCGATGTTGTGGTCGACGGTGGCCATGGCTTCTTTAAGCGGGCACAGCAATCCGACGCTGGTTTTGCGGCAATCCTTGCTGCTGGCGAAGTCTTGCTTGAGCGGTTTTTGCCCGCCGTTCAGTGGGGTCAGATTACGAATCTGATCCATCGACTGCGCTTCAAAGGCAATGCGCAAAAAGTATTCGCCGGTTTTGACTTCCTTGTAGCGTTCAAACTGCAACGTGCCCACGGGCGGAATATTGTTTTCGATGTAGTCGCCCAGTTTCCAGCCAAAACCCAGCATCGTGCGCAGGTATGCAATGTTGGTGTCGTGGGCCACCAACAGCATCAACGGCACATCCGGCGGTGTGCCTGGCGCGGTGTTGTCGGCCAGTGCTGTGCCTTGTTTGAGCTCAAGCGATATCTGGTTCATCAACTCTGACGCGCCACGGCTGGCGATATAGGGGATGTCGTTGAGGTAGTCATATTTGGCTTTGGTCAGCACCATCAGGCTGGAGACTTGCGCGGCGGTGCGGGCATGCCCAAACGCGACTTTATCCAGGGGCAGGCCTTGGCTGTATTCAAGACGGAACACTTCCCCCATGTTGGCGCCCGCGCTCAGGCCCTTGATCGAAAAACGGCCTTTGGCGTTTTCTTCGAGCTTCCACGTTTGTTTGCCGTACGGACAGTCGGTGCCGGGCAGGCAGGCGACTTCTCGCAGTTGTGCTTCGTAAGGGGCGTAGCGCTTTTGGGCCGCTTCGACACTGCCACCCAGTGCCTGGAGAATTTGGGCGCGGGCTTTGTCCGGATCGAGTGCGGCAAAGGGCATTTCATTGGCCTGGAACAGCGCGTCCTGTTCACCGCTGACGTAACCCGGCTGCAAGCCGCAGCCGGGGAACATACCGTCGAGCAGGGCTTGGGCGGTGGCTTTGGTGCGTTGCATAGGGCTGGCGTGGGCCAGCACTTGACGGGCGTGGGGGCAGCCTTGCGGGATCAACCCGGCGCTGCGCAACACTTCGCCCCGATAACGGCCCATTTCGACCGCGCCGGTGTAGCCATGACCGGTCAGGTTGCCGAAGGGCACCAGCCAGGTCGGCCATTGGCGCTGGGTGACGTGGGTCAGCAGTTTTTCATTGGACGCCGTGGGCGGGCGCACGCCGTGGCGGCTGACCTGAACAACCTTGTCCAGCACGTAGCCCTCGCTGGTTGGGGGCTGGGCAAAGGCGGGCAGGCTGATCATGCTGGCGAGCAGCAGACCGGTGTAGAGCGGGGTCAACGTCTTCATCGTTTTTCCTTTGGGCCTTGCAGGACACAGTGGGCGCTGAGTCTAGTCGGCAAAACCCGTCGGTGTGTTTGTAGAGCCACATCGTGTGGGTGATCAAGTGAATGTCGTCTTTGGACATGCCGGGTACTGCGCGAAAAAATACAATCGATCCTGTTGTTCTTCGCAGTCGCTGTGGCTTTATTCTGATTTATGCGTGGCTCGCTTGAATTCACGAACAGTGGATGCGTATTTTGTGCGCATTGCCGTTCGCGGTTTGTACAACAATAAGGAAAGCGTCATGACGACCGATGGCCACGACTCACTCGCACAGCGATTGGCGGGCATTGATGAGATTGAATGTGTGACCCCGGATCTGAATGGCGTGCCGCGTGGCAAGGTAATGACCGCAGCAGGATTGCTCGAAGGACGGCGCCTGCAAATGGCCCGAGGCGTCATGCTGCAATGCATCATGGGTGGCTACCCTGCGGCACGTTTCTACGGCAGCGACGACAGCGACCTTGCCTTGATTCCAGACCCTGCGCAGATCCACCGCTTGCCGTGGAGCCAGACGCCACGGGCACTGGCCATTTGCGACGCGGTTGAACTCACGGGCGCCCGTTCACGGCTCTCGACCCGTGGCCAGTTGAAAGCGGTGATCGCCCGTTACGCCGCCCTTGGCCTGGCGCCCGTGGTGGCCACCGAGCTTGAGTTTTTTGTGTTTGCGGCCAACCCTGACCCGACTCAAGCGTTCCGCCCGCCGGTCGGGCTGGACGGTCGCTGCGAAGACGGTATGTCGGCGTTCAGCATCAGCTCCAATAACGGCCTGCGGCCGTTCTTCAATGAGGTGTATGCGTGCATGGCCGCACTGGGCTTGCCGCGTGACACCTTCATGCATGAGATGGGCGTCAGCCAGTTCGAGATCAACCTGCTGCACGGTGACCCGCTGTTGCTCGCTGATCAAACCCTGCTGTTTAAACACTTGCTTAAAGAAGTCGCGCTCAAGCACGGCCTGATCGTGGTGTGCATGGCCAAGCCCTTGGCACACACGGCGGGCAGCTCGATGCATATTCACCAAAGCGTGGTCGAGACGGGCAGCGGGCGTAACGTATTCAGCGATGAGGCGGGGCAACCCACGGCTACCTTCCGCCACTTTATAGGTGGGCAACAGGCGTGCATGGCGGACTTCACGGCGCTGTTTGCACCCAACGTCAACTCTTACCAACGGCTGTACCACCCGTTTGCATCACCGAACAACGCCTGCTGGTCGCTTGATAATCGCAGCGCCGGATTGCGAATCCCGGCCAGCGCCCCCGTCGCACGACGGGTCGAAAACCGTTTGCCAGGTGCTGATGCCAACCCTTATCTGGCCATTGCGGCGAGCCTGGCAGCCGGCCTGCACGGCATCGAACACCGGCTCGAACCCACCGATGCGATTCAGGGTGAGTTCCAAGTGCCAGAAGCTTTGTCTCTGCCATGTACCTTGCATGCTGCCCTTGAACGTCTCAAACGCAGTGAGTTAGCAAAGGAACTGTTCGGCCATGAGTTCATCGAAGGATACATTGCGTCCAAGACCCTGGAACTGACCAGCTTTCACGACGAAATAACCCCCTGGGAACGTCGCGTTCTGGCGGCTCAGGCTTAATTGTTTAGACGGGCACATGCCCGTTTGAACCGTAACAGTTGGCGACCTCGAGGTCGTTGATGGTCTGCACAAGGAGCCGCACGGGAAGCCAATGCACCAAATCTGGAAGTCTTTTCGAGCGTTATATTTTGCCTCGCTGATGATGCTGATCGGCTCGGGTCTGTTGAGCACCTACCTCGCCTTGCGCCTGGCGGCTGACAATGTCGACGGGTTATGGATTGGTGCCCTGATGGCTGCCAACTACTGTGGTCTGGTGCTGGGCGGCAAACTGGGGCACCGACTCATAGCCCGAGTCGGGCATATACGGGCTTACGCGACCTGCGCCGGGATCGTCGGGGCGGCGGTGCTGTGCCACGGCCTGACCGACTGGCTACCGGCATGGCTGCTGCTGCGTCTGATCGTCGGCCTCGGCATGATGTGCCAGTACATGGTCATCGAGAGTTGGCTCAATGAGCAGGCCGACGCTAAACAGCGCGGCGTGGTGTTTAGCCTGTACATGATTGCTTCTTATCTGGGGCTGATGCTCGGGCAACTGATTCTGGTCATCCACCCTGAATTGGGGCCTGAACTGTTGATGCTGGTGGCTATATGCTTCGCCCTGTGCCTGGTACCGGTCGCCATGACCCGACGCATCCACCCGGCGCCATTGCGGCCTGCACCGATGGACCCGAAATTCTTCATCAAGCGCGTCCCGCAGTCACTGATCGCCGTGATGGGCGCAGGCTTGCTGATCGGTTCGTTCTACGGCCTGGCACCGCTTTACGCATCGCAACAAGGGCTATCGACCGAACAGGTGGGTCTGTACATGGGCTGCTGCATCTTCGCCGGTTTAGTCTCGCAATGGCCGCTGGGCTGGCTGTCAGACCGCTATGACCGACCGCTGTTGATCCGCATCTTCGCCCTGTTGCTGGGCGTGGCAGCCCTACCGCTGGCGATCTTTCCCGACGTGCCTGTCGAAGTGCTGTTCGTGGCCGGCTTCTTGTGCGCGCTGCTGCAATTCTGCATCTACCCGCTGGCCGTGGCCTTTGCCAACGACCACATCGAAAGCGAACGCCGAGTCTCGCTGACCGCCATGCTGCTTGTGACCTACGGCATTGGCGCGAGCGTCGGGCCCCTGTTGGCCGGGGTACTGATGAAAGTACTGGGCAGCCAAATGCTCTATGCATTCTTCAGCGTCACCAGCCTGATCCTGGTGTGGCGCATCCGCCCGAACGCCGTCACCAACCTGCACCAGGTCGACGACGCACCGCTGCACCACGTCGCCATGCCCGACAGCATGTCCAGCTCACCATTGGTCGCCGCGCTTGACCCGCGTGTGGATGAGCAAGTGGTGCAGGATCAGATGGTGGATGGGGTTGAGGTGGTGGGGGAGGCTGATGTTGAGCCTGAGATAACGCCCGAAATGGGCGGGCCGGAACCGGACGTCAAGATGTAGGGATTACCGGGTGCCTGCGGTTGAGCCTCTACAGACTCGTGTTTCGAGGTGTCGGTTCTAGGCTGATGACTTGCAATGGACGCAGCACGAAGCACTGTTGCCCTTGATGCCAAGCCTCTCAGTAAGCCTGCTTAATGGCCTGTGCTGCGTCGTTCGTAGGCGTCGTAGTCGAAGTGGCTGTCGCCCTGCATCAACAGGCGGTTGCCTTTGAGGTTGGCGTAGCTGCCGTGTCATTGGAGCTCGGTGCTTTGGTCGAGCAGGTTGCCCGCGGGGTCGTGGATGAAGTGTTCGGGGTGTTGACCGCGCACTTCGGTCAGGCGGTCGAGCGGGTCGTAGGCGTAGCTTTTTTGCCCTTTGCGGCTGTCGCTGAGCAGGCTGAGGTTGCCCTTACGATTTTTGAAATTGACCAATAAAATATTAAAGAATACAAAACTGGTCTAACTAATTAATCGCGTTTTTAATGAACGCGCAGACAGGCTGCATTGAAGCGTTTTTTTAATAAATAAGTATCTTGGCAGTAGGCGTATTTTTGATCGTAGGATTACCTCGCTATTTTAGTGCGGCTTTCTCAATATACAGTGATTAGTCTATATTTTTCTTTAGCATAATCTGGTTGGGAGTTAACAGAAACTCGCATCAATCCTTTCAACTTCTAGGCAAATAAAATGATTATTTAAGTCTGGATGCTCGTAGTGTATATTTTCATCGAATAAAGTTGTGAATGTTTGAAATTTTTCATCTTCCAGGTTTCCGTAAAGATAATATGCAAAGCCACGTCCTTTTTTAATTGCACGGACCTCTGTAGGTTCGATTTTTTTAATCTTATAGTCTTGAGGTAGATTTAGCGAAAGCTCAACTTCGTAAATTTTCCCAACCTCGAGATTGTAAGGGCAGAAACTTGCAAAGCATTCGATCACTTCGCCTTCCACTAATAAAGTCACCTCTTCTTCTATGGTTGTATTTAATTTTATGAGTTTCGCTTTTTTTATGTTATTCATTTGTGGGTCTGATAGTTTTGTCTGACGGGTCGTTGTTTATAGGTTTCCAAAAATCTTTCCGCTCTTTGTGTGTGGCGTTGTTGTTTCCTGTCTGTTGTTGGTTCCGGTAAATGCAAACTTTGCCTGTCCTCTGCTGCTAGTGCCCATAAGCGCGATATAGCCGGTTGTTAACTTTTCTCTGTAAAGGTATTCTGCTTTAATTCCATTAGTCACAACATATCTGGCCGTAGCGAGATAGTCATCACTACTCTTTGAATTGAACTCGCCTCCATGTTTATCATAATGCTCTAGCAATCTCTCTTTGGACGCAAAATTATTAGCTCTAACTGGAGAGTTAGATGCACCAGGCTCTCCATGATTAACTTTTGCTATAGCTGTCGGATCTACAGCACCTTCACCAGCTTTACATGCATCCTCCCCAGGACACGAACTCACCCCCAACGGATCCACCCACCCCGTGGGGTTGGGCACTTACTGGTAGCTGTTCAGTCCACCGGCCAGTTTGATCGGGTCGGGGGCAGGTAGCGGCCTGTGTTGGGATTGTAGTAGCGATGGCGGTTGTAGTGTAGTCCGCTCTCTTCGTCGTAGTACTGGCCCTGAAAGCGCAGCGGGTGGGTGATTTCGGCTTTGTCGAGTTTGAGTACGTTGCCGTAGGCGCGGTAGTGCGCCGACCAGACGATTTGGCCGCTGTGGGTGGTGAGTTCTTGTGGGGTGCCGAGGTGGTCGAGTTGGTAGTGGTAGACCTCTGCGCTTTTGCCTTCGCCTTGTAGCAGGGCCAGGGGTTTGAAGGTGCCCGGCTCGTATAAGTAGCTGCTGTAGTGGCTGATGCCGCGTAGGCCCTTTTGTTGGGCACTTTCGGCGATCAGGCGTTCGCCTTGCCAGATGAATTGGGTGGCGAAGCGTCGAACAAAGGCTTTCGTAGGTGTATTTCAAATAAGCACAACCAGCTTTAGATTACATCGGTCTGAATGTTAAAGAGCGTATGAAGCGACTGATTTAAGTATGATGGATGTTTTTTTAAAACCAAAAAATTGTTTTTTTAATTGTCTTGTGTGTGAGGGGTATAAATGTTTCAGCTCTTTGCTCTAATACTCCATGAAAAATTAAAAATAACTTCGCGGTGCTCTTGGTTGTCGATTGCTCTGTCTTTGCCAAGACCAAAAGCCACCTCTAGCCGCAGTATTGATTCCTTGGTTACAGTTTTTTCCTTCATGAAAAATCCCCAATTAAATCGCTACAAGTAGCAGTTCGGTAGCAGCCGGATAGCCGAAAGGAAGTAACAGCTTGACGGATAAAACAACATCGGCGCGAGGCCGGTATCTGTGGAACAAGATCAAGACGAAAAATTTCTACAGTTCACCAGACCTCATGGGTCTCCGCTCTGTAATTATTTTCAATGCGCTCAACAAGTAACGGCGCACTTATAATTCCTCTTGTGGAATGCTTCAGCTCTTCCGAGCTAATATCTCTCTCCAGCCGAAGTGCTTCGCTTCCACTCCACAGCCAAATAGAGCCTCCCGGCCCGCCATTCCTGGAGCGGAACGTAGGAAACACTTGTAACCTTTCGGGAACCGGAACATTTGCCACAACGGATAGAAGGCCTTGATTTACCGCACTTTGAACAATAAACAATGCGGAAAATAGTGGTTCACCATCAACTACAACCGAGAAATCTTTTGGTTATTCATTATGGAGTCCAGGGAGAATACGAATTAAAAAACCAAATTTCGGATGCTTATGAGTAACTTGCGCATATGCGACACCCTGCGAGGTTAATACCTGCAAAATGTCGCCCAACTTTACCTTCTTAGCCATTTAAAATCCTTCATATCCAGCTTTTTTCAGCAACTCGGCGCAGCGAATCAAACCCAGCTCATACTTGGTTTTAGTATTTTGTCGTAATAGCCTAAATTACGGACTTTTGCGCTATAAGAGTTTAAAATAATGAGGTCTGTAATAGTCTACCTCTGTTAATAATGATCAGGTTCATGCATCGCTTAATGTCCACCATCGGAAACCAATATCTGGTTCCAGCATAACTCTCGCCTCAGAAATGGTACCAGATATATCAAAGACAACATGCAAACCTGCTCCTAAGTTGTCGCTCACTATTTTAATTGAGTGAACACACTCAGAGGAGATTGTCGAAATTTCTTGGCCTGAAAGTCTTAATACGACTTGGAAGGACTTCATCGTAGCACTAAATGAGATATCTATTTCAAGCTCATTGTTTTTAGCTTTCTTAATATATCTGCATAAGCTAATGCTTGAGTCCTCTTCTATAGGCTCGATGCCAAAAGTCTCCATGAATTCGTAATTTTTTGGAAATATCATTATTTTCTCCTTAATGGCGCGGTATCAGTGTGCTGAGTTTAGATCTACCATTATTTAGTACTAAGAAAGTACTCTGAAAAACAACTGCCTTACCTGAAGGTCCAATAAAAAAAGATTCTTTTACTTCGAAGGTTCCATGCTGATTGGTGAACTTATCTAACACATTGTTCTCGGTTTTTGCAGAAATTGCCAGGTGATCAGTCAGCATTTGGTGTCCGGCAGGACTGTCTGGAACTCCGAGTCGTTTCATTTCAAGCGCGAGTTGGTTTGAGCGTGCTGCATTATGAGGATTACTAGCAACTCGACCAAATAAATAATCAAACTTGCCAGGTGCGATATCAAGGTTTTCTTGCCCCGGACAACCCCCCTCAACACAACTCAACCCCAACGGATCCACCACCCCGTGGGGTTGGGGACGTACTGGTAGCTGTTCAGTCCACCGGCCAGTTTGATCGGGTCGGGGGTCAGGTAGCGGCCGGTGTTGGGATTGTAGTAGCGATGGCGGTTGTAGTGCAGTCCGCTCTCTTCGTCGTAGTACTGGCCCTGAAAGCGCAGCGGGTGGGTGATTTCGGCTTTGTCGAGTTTGAGTACGTTGCCGTAGGCGCGGTAGTGCGCCGGCCAGACGATTTGGCCGCTTTGGGTGGTGAGTTCTTGTGGGGTGCCGAGGTGGTCGAGTTGGTAGTGGTAGACCTGTGCGTTTTTGCCTTCGCCTTGTAGCAGAGCTAGGGGTTTGAAGGTGCCCGGCTCGTATAAGTAGCTGCTGTAGTGGCTGATGCCGGGCTAAAGCTCACGACCATGAAGGGTTATGGCTTGCATGGGTTTCATATTTTTAAAGAGCTAACTAAAGTTATTTAATTTGTCCATTTAATATTTTTTAGTATTGTATTCTTCAAGCATTTTCTCTGTCCCATCCCAATTTGGGGGAGTGCTCCACCCTATGTTTTTTTTTCTACCAATTAAATAGCCTAAAAAATTATTTGACTCATCAAAATAGACGTATCCACTCCAGTTGGTGCTATTTATAAATCGCATGAAAATTTCTTTGTCTAGAGATTGGAGTTTTAGCGTAGATATGAGTTCTTCAAATCCTGATATTTCCGCGCAGGCTGAAGTTGCTATATTGTGGTGTATTTCTATCTCGTCAATATAAGCAGCGCAGGTTTTTTTTACAGTGTGCTCATTTTTAAATTCAATGTCTTCATTGATTAGGCTTTCAGCTTTTCTGAGTGAGATTAATGAGTTTTTAGCTAGGTGGAAGTTTTTGTCAATAAACTCGAATATATTCATGGTTTGAACACCTGTATGCCTTCTGTGCGTGGGCCTTTTAATAAAACTTCTTGTTCATTCCATTCGTCATCAGAGTACTGCCACGACCATGTTGAGTTATCTGATGGGGGGCTAGGCTTTATTCTAAGAATTAGCCCATCCTTTTTAGCAAAGGTTTTAGCAATTTCAGGGGATCTTGTCCATGAGGTGTATGCACTATTGGCCGACTCCCCTCCGTAATTGTGTTCCTGAGGAGTTATCTCTCCGTTCATATTTCCGGGCGTGACTCTTCCCTGTAACGCTTCATTCTCTGCTGGATGCCCTTTATGAATTCCTCGGTATACATACCCCTCTTCGGCAGCAGGTAAGTGCGGCAAGTTTTCATAAGCAACTGCTCGGGAAATTTCATCAGGTTTTTCATCAGAAGGACAATCCCCCTCAACACAACTCAACCCCAACGGATCCACCCACCCCGTGGGGTTGGGCACGTACTGGTAGCTGTTCAGTCCACCGGCCAGTTTGATCGGGTCGGGGGTGAGGTAGCGGCCGGTGTTGGGATTGTAGTAGCGATGGCGGTTGTAGTGTAGTCCGCTCTCTTCGTCGTAGTACTGGCCCTGAAAGCGCAGCGGGTTGCTGATTTCGGCTTTGTCGAGTTTGAGTACGTTGCCGTAGGCGCGGTAGTGCGCCGACCAGACGATTTGGCCGCTGTGGGTGGTGAGTTCTTGTGGGGTGCCGAGGTGGTCGAGTTGGTAGTGGTAGACCTCTGCGCCTTTGCCTTCGCCTTGTAGCAGGGCCAGGGGTTTGAAGGTGCCCGGCTCGTATAAGTAGCTGCTGTAGTGGCTGATGCCGCGTAGGCCCTTTTGTTGGGCGCTTTCGGCGATCAGGCGTTCGCCTTGCCAGATGAATTGGGTGGTGGTGCCGTCGACTTCTTTGGCGATGCGTCGGCCAAAGGCGTCGTAGCGGTAGGCCACTTGGCTGCCGTCTGGCAGGGTGATGCCGATCAGCCGGTGTTGCCCGTCGTAGCGGTAGTCGCGGGTCAGGCGTTGGCCTGTGCCGCGTCGTTCCTGGCTGAGGTTGCCGTAGGCGTCGTAGTCGAAGTGGCTGTCGCCCTGCATCAACAGGCGGTTGCCTTTGATGTTGGCGTAGCTGCCGTGTCGTTGGAATTCGGTGCTTTGGTCGAGCAGGTTGCCCGCGGGGTCGTGGATGAAGTGTTCGGGGTGTTGACCGCGCACTTCAATCAGGCGGTCGAGCGGGTCGTAGGCGTAGCTTTTTTGCCCTTTGCGGCTGTCGCTGAGCAGGCTGAGGTTGCCGTTGGCGTCGTATCGGTAGTGGCGGCGGTACAGCGGGTCGCCGTCGATGTTGCCACGGGCATTGAGTTGGCTGACGGCGTGGTCTTGCAGTCGGCCTTGTTCGTCGTATTGGTAGTGGCTGACCAATGAGCCTTGTTGACGGAGTGTTTCAAGGCCGCCGGCAAAGCGGTGGCCGGTGAGGCGCTGGCCATTGAGGTCGATGGCTTTGAGGGCGCCGCCTTTTTGGTAGTGGTAGTGCAGGCGGTTGCCGTCAGGCAGGCGGCAGTCGCTGAGTTGGCCGAGTGTGTCGTATTGGTAGCGCAGGGTGGCCCAGCCCTGATGTTCGCTGATGAGGCGGTCTTGCAGGTCGTATTCGTAGGCCAATGGCCATTTACCGTCATCGACGGCGGTGAGGCGGCCCAGGGTGTCGTAGGTGTAGGTGATTTCGCTGCCGTCGGGCAGGGTTTTGATCAGCAGGCGCCCGGCCGCGTCGCGCTGGTAAGCGGTTATTAGCGGTTCTGCATCGGGGTGTACTGCATCCGGGTATTCGGTCTTTTCCAGCAGGTGGCCATTGAGGTCGTAGGCGTAGGCGGTTTTGCGGCCGTCGAAGCCGATTTCCTGACGGATCAGGCCGTTGGGGTGGTACTCCAACTGGTAGTGTTCGTGGCGCTCGTTTTCGATGCCGGTCAGCAGCAGGCGGGCGTTGTCGTAGCGGTAGTTGAGCTGGCTGCCGTCTGGGTTGATGCGGCGGCTGATCAGGTGCAGGTTGTCGGCGTATTCGTAGCGGGTGATGTGGCCGCGCTCGTCGCGCGCGGCGGTGACTTTGCCGTAGGCGTTGTAGCTCCAGGCCCGGGTTTTGCCGCCGGGCAAGGTGGTTTGGATCAGGCGGTTGGCGGCGTCCCATTGGTACTGGGTGATGGCGCCGCGCTCGTCCTGCTGGGTGATTTTGCGACCCTGGGCGTCGTAGCGATAACGGCGTTGTGTGCCATCCGGCAGGGTTTCGTCGAGCAATTGCCCGAGGGGGTTCCAGGTCAGGGTGTGCTGGCTGCCGTCCGGGTAGTACAGGCCGCTCAGTTGGCCTTTGGCCGTGTATTTGTAGTGGGTGACATGGCCGTCCGGGTCGGTCTGGCGAGTGATGTCACCTTGGGCGTTGCGCTCGTATTTCCAGATCGCCAGGCCACGTTGCACGGTGCGCACGTGGCCGTTGAAGTAGCGGTAGAAGGTCGGCTCGTCAGCGGGCGGAATGAGCGCGGTGAGTTGCCCAGCTTCGTTGTACTGGTATTCGGTGACGGCGCCGAGCGGGTCTTTTTCGGCGATCAGGCGGCCTTTGTCGTCGTAGGCTTTTTGGTGTTCGGCGCCGTCCGGGTCGGTTTGGCTGATCAGCCGGGCGTTGTCGTCGTGCACATACACTTGCTGGCTGCCGTCGCGGTTTTTGACCGTGACCGAACCGTTGTCATCCCATTCGTAGGTGGCGTCCATCTGCCCGAAGTTGGCCCAGTGACGGATGCAGCGCGCTTGTTTGCCTGCGTGTTGCCATTGCCAGTAAAACGCCGCGCCACCCGCCAGTTGGCGTTCTTGAATGACGTGCTGGTCGTCGTAGCGGTAGTGCTCGGTTTCTTGCAGCGCATTGCTGGCGCTGATCAATTGGCCGGCGTCGTTGTAGCGGTAGGTGACCTGTGTGTGCAGGGTGGTCCAGCGCTCAAGGTGTTCGCGATGTGTGGCGTAGTGGGTGTTTGAGCGCTCCGCAAATTCGCGGCTTTCATCGTATTGCTGGTAGTCCACCGCACAGAGGCGCCCATGGGCATAACGCAACAGCAAGGCTCGATGTGCGCCGTTGTCGATGCGGTGCAGGCGCCCGTCGAGGTAGGTGATTTTCAGGCGATTGCCGTAGGCGTCGCTGATGGCGGACAGTTGCAGGTCGTTGAAGTGGTAGAAGCGGCTGTTCTTCCCGGCTTGCGCGAGGATCAATTCGTTGTCTTTGTCGCCCAGGTAAATCGCGGCCTTGGCGAGGCTGTTGGTGATGGCCGGGCGTTGGGCGCTGGGTTGCGGAAAGCGGGTCTGACGGTTTTCGTGATCGGTCCACAGCAGTTCGTCGCCATCGCGTTGCAGGCGATGAGAGAGGGTGTGGCTCCAACCGAATCCCAAGTCGCCGTTTATTTCGACCGCGCTGGTGCGGTACAGACGGGTCCACTCAAGCGGTAATACGCCGTCGAGCACGCCATCGGTCAGGGTCAGCAGTTCTTCGCCGGTGACCATTGAGACCGGGCAACCGTTGGTTTGGGTGTCCTTGGCGGGCTCTGCGGGTTGGTCGTTGGGGGTTTTGGATTGAACGGGGGCGTCGTCGACGTGCTGGACTTGCTTCAGTTCGGTGTAGCTTTGAGGTTTTGCGCGCACGGCGAATGTGGCGTCGGAGATGGATTCTGTGACCGCTCCATTCTCTGGATGAGAGGCCTCAATTGGGCCCTTTTTCGCCGAATTAAAAACGCCTTCACCCTGTAACAGTATGGGTTTGCTGGTTTCAGCGTGGGGCGTCGAGCGGGCTTTGCTGGTGCGCATCAGCATGTCGATAAATGCATCCAGCAACTGCGTGGACTTGGCTGTTGTCACCACGCCATCAACGGCCTTTGTGACGACTTTTACAGCCAAGCCCAAGCCGCCAGCCAGGATTACGCAGATGCCGATGTCTATCAGTACTTCACTGCCTAAGCACCCGACTATTTCGCTAAGGGTGGGTGGCGGCAGTAGCTTGAGCCACGCAACAAGCGCTGAGGAATACGCCCATAGCAGCGGCTCGTCAGTGGCCACCAAATACAGGGTGCTGAGTGACTCTTTGGTAGCGTTTAATAGTTGTTCGAGTTGATCAGCGCTGAGAAGAGTGCTGAGTCTGTCGAGGTATTTCTTCGGGTGGGTCACGATGTCGAACAGCTTGGCGATGTTTTCCCACAGCTTCCTCAAAGAGTTGATAACGCCCTGGATCATCGCCTCAACATTCATCCACAGACGGCCTAGACTGCTGGCTTGCTCATACGCCTGCCACAACGGTAAATAATCGGTCTCCCATTGAGCTGTCAGCCAACTGCCTAGCTCGTTGAGCAGGCCCTGATAAGAGTTGAAGTACGCATCGATCTGCTGAGGGGTTGTGTCGGGGTAGAACGTAACGCGGTATTCCTGATTGGGCTTGCAGCCCTCCAGCAGTTTGCGGCCGCTTTGATCAATGAACGTGTTGATTTCAGGCGCATCGATGGCTTCTTCAAAGCCTTTGTTTCTTCCACTCAGGGGGTGCGCACGCAAGGGGACAAGGCGTACCGGGGTATTGCCAATGGGCACAAAGTGCGCGGACTCAAAGGCGTGAACCAGCGTTAAGGTGCCGTCTGCCGCGCATTGTGCGTAGTTATTGGACGGGCCCTTGCGCTTGATGGGGCGGGTGATCGTGTTCTCACCCGCACTGAACTTTTGCTCGACATCGAGCATGCCGCCATAGAATTTTTCGGTCTGTTGGCGGTAGTCCTTCAGGCAGTCGTTGAGTTGCAGCACAATCGTCGGCGCATCCGGCAGAATGCTTTTGCCCCCGGTCGGGGGGGTGGCACTCATCGACCGAGCTCCTGCTGCAGGTAGGTCATAAAACGCTGCTTATCGTCGTCCTGGTTTGAGTCTGAAAGCGTTACGAAATGCTCGACTTTCTGGCGTAAGCCCGACTCAGGCAGGGAGAAATACAGCTCGGTTTGAGTTTCTTTCAGCCACTGCAGCAAGTTGTCGATCACGGTGCTGGAATCCTTTTCGGCGAGGGTGTTGAGCAGGTCTTTGGGAACTTCCCACCAAGGGAATGATTGAGCCGGCAGCGCCGCACCCTGGCCCACCGCCACGGGCTGGCCGTTGACCCAATAGCGGTCAAACACCGGTAAAACGTCACGAGCGGCAGGGCCTAGGTGCTGGAGGATGGGCAGCCAGTGGCGGCCATCCCAGAAGCGGAAAAACACGGCAACGCCAGCGGGCATCAAGACGTGGGTCAGGCCGCGCAGGTGTGAGGCGATGAGTTCAGGGGCTGCGGTCGACACGGCCAGCCAGCCCCAATCGTGCGCGTCGGTTTCGGCGGCCCACTGCACACATTCGCTGTCCGGCGTCAGGCTCAGCAAATAAGGCATGACGGGCAGCCAATCGGCATACGGTGTTTCGGCCCACAGCGCGATGGGGGGCTCGACTCCGCCCCGTTGGCGGTAGGCGGCGAGCGGGTCGGCATCGCTGGCGCAGCTGATCACGGCGTACAGGTGTTCGCCGCAACGCAGTGGGTTATCTGCCAGCCATTGCTGGGCAGTGAGGGATTCAGATGTCACACACACCTCCTTTGCATTGTTCGCACTCTTCGCAGAAAGGTGCGTTGCGCTTGAGGCTGTTGATTTGGTTTGGGGTGAGTACGGCAGCTGTCAGCGCTGCAACGTCAGAGGTGATGGCGGGCAGTGCCGCAGTCCCCGGCACCGGCACCCCTCCCAACAAGATCGGTGAACTGACGTATATCCCGGCGGCACTGACGAGCAGGTGTTGGCCGCCGGCCGT